>CAZFLA010000182.1:0-6242 GCA_964519405.1 uncultured bacterium | reverse complement strand
TGTCAGGAATCATTCATGCGGATATTTGTGGGTAATAGACTGGGTTTAGTCACCCACACGACTACGCTCCGGGAGCTGCGGATCGGGCAGGCCATGCATGAACTGAAGTGTTGCGGTGTTGGCACGCCGCAACATGAGCCATTTGCCGCAGCGGCCAACGAGTATTCCGGTGATTGTGTTGGTGCTGATGGCAGATTGAAACAGTTGGGTTTGGCTGTTGTCATTGCTGAGTTTCTGGCGTATGCTAATGGTAATCACAAGGCTGAGGTTCCCACATGACACAACCAATAAGGATCCATCCCGAAAATCCGAAGGTTTTGGAGTTTCGAGGTAAACCGTTTGTCTTAGTCACTGCCACAGAACACTACGGTGCGGTGATGAACCGCCCGTTTGATATAGAAAAATACCTGGATGATGCCGCTGAGAAGGGCATGACAGTCACTCGGCTGTTCACACTGTTCCGCGAACTACAGGGTCCTAATAACCCATACAGCACCTGTAAGCCGGAATCTACCGACTATGTGGCACCGTTTGTGCGCACTGGGCCAGGAATTGCAGGCGACTGCCAGTTGAAGTACGACCTCGACAAGTGGAATCCGGAGTTCACCGCGCGCCTGCATCGGTTCCTCGGTTTGGCTAGTGAGTTGGGCATAGCTGTGGAAGTGACGGTGCTCAGCAACACCTATTGCGACGCGGTATGGGCACTAAATCCGCTAAATCCCGGCAACAACATCAACGGTCTGCCTGCGATGCAGTGGCCGGAGTATATGACGCTGCGGCATCGTGAACTCTTCGCTCGCCAAGCTGCCTATGTGAAGAAACTGGTGGAAGAGACCTGCCAATACGACAATATTTTCTATGAAATCTGCAACGAGCCGGGCGGAGGGTTAACCCACGAGGCCAATGTGAACACCGAAGAGGTGAACGCATGGCAGACGGCGATTGCCAAAGTGATACGTGACAACGACCCAGCTGGGCACATGGTGGTCGGTCAGGAAGCGTTCCACTGGGTTCCATTCGAGCAAAAGGCCACGGATAGCTTTATGGTGATGCCGCTGGACATGGTGAACATGCATCCGCTGCCCAACACCACATATGATGGCGTTAGCTACAACATGGGCGAATTCATGATGAAGCAACTGAAGATACGAGATATGCAGAGGTTCTGTTTAGCCACCTATGATCAGCCCAAACCACTAAACTACGATGAGGACAACGCCGCGAGCCAATACCGCGAGCCAGAGGGCTGGACTGTTCATCGCAAACGGGCATGGACAAGCGTGTTGTCTGGTGCGCATTACGATGTGATCGACTTCTCGATTATCCCTGGCTTTGAAGCGGGGACGAAAGCATCGCAGCAAGGAATCCGGTTGTGGCTCGGAATATTGGCGAAGAAGATCAATGAAATCCCGCTCATCTCAGCCAAGCCGATGCCTCAGATCGTTGTTTCGGCACCAGAGCATACATTGGCGTCGGCTATGGTGACGCCGGGTATGCATGCGCTTGTATATCTGGCTGATGAACGCGAGTTAGGTGAACCAGATGCCGGCAGCGCTATCGACGGCACATGTGTGATCAACTGGCCAGCCTGTGATGTTTGTGTAAGGCTGATGTCGCCTTCAACCGGCCTGTATTCGCCCTGGATGCACCTGCGTAGTGAACATCAGTTAAGCATAAACTTGCCGCCTTTCAGCCAGGACATCGCCATTGAAATTGTTGGATAATAACAATAACATTTGTCAAAACTGAGGTGAGATATGGTATTGTGGGTCGCTGAGGCACTTCGTTGCGCAAAGTGCCGTGCGCCTATCACAAAAGATGGTAAACAGCTGATATGCACGCAGTGCGGCCAGGCTTACCCGATAGTAGACGACATACCGGTGTTAATAAATGACGATAACAGTGTATTTACGATCAACGATTTTATTGACCGTAAAAGCCTGTTCTTTAACTTAACTCCGAAAACAAAAGTGAAGTCGGCATTGAAGCGCCTAAAACCAACCATATCGGCTAATATATTGGGTCAGCAAAACTATGCGCGTTTAGCAGAACGGCTGCATGGTAAGTCGACGCGAGCGAAAGTGTTGGTACTGGGCGGCAGCATACTTGGCAAAGGAATGGAAGCGCTTGTTAACGACGATCATATAGAGCTGTGTAAAACGGATGTGTCGTATGGTCCACGAACAAACGTGGTTTGTGATGCTCATGATATACCATTTGCCGATGGCACATTTGATTGTGTCATCATTCAAGCCGTACTAGAGCATGTTGTAGATCCTGTAAGGTGCGTTTCGGAGGTTTGGCGAGTATTAAAACCCGAAGGCATAGTATACTCTGAGACCGCGTTTATGCAGCCTGTACATGGCGGACGATATGATTTCACACGCTATACCCATCTCGGTCACCGTCGGCTTTTCGCCAACTTCGATGAGATAGATAGTGGAGCTGTGTGTGGTCCTGGTATGGCTGTTGCATTGACCTGGATGAATTTTATGCGCAGCTTCTCTACTGGTAAGATTGGCCGCAAATTGCTGGGAGGTATGTCCAGCTTTTTGGCTTCGGGATATAAATACTTCGATCACTTATTGATCAACCGTCCGGCAGCTCTCGACTGTGCAGCGGGGGTGTATTTTATGGGAACGAAAAGTGAGAGCACTTTAACTGACCGTGAGCTGATATCGCTCTATCGAGGTGCATACTAAATGCCGCCGCAATTCATGCGGCGCCGTATTCAAAGCTGAAACGCCGACTTTTGGTGTATAAAGAAGTAGATGATGCATAATGTTGAATCTGCTTACCATCGACGGCTGCAGATGCAGCCTAGTATCCAACAATATATACATGATGATTTTTAGGAGGTACGCAGCATGTCGCGACCTGTAACCATGGTTACCGGACAGTGGGCAGATATGCCCCTTGAAGACGTTGCCGAACTGATGTGCGAACTGGGATATGACGGTTTAGAGATGGCCTGTTGGGGCGACCACTTTGATGTGGAAGCCGCTTTAAGCAAGGATGGCTATATTGAAAGCCGCTGGGATATCCTGCAGAAATATCAACTAGGCTGCTGGGCGATCAGCAACCATTTAGTGGGTCAGTGCGTGTGTGACATCATAGATGAGCGCCATCAAGCGATCCTCCCGCCCAGCATTTGGGGTGAGGGTGATCCGGAAAAAGTGCGTGAGCGCGCCGCAGAAGCGATGAAACACACCGCTCAGGCTGCACGGCTGATGTTCGATGCCGCACCTGATGACATCAAGGCGTTGAACATTCGCCCTGTGGTGAACGGATTTACCGGCAGCAGCATTTGGTCAAAGCTCTATTCGTTCCCGCCAAATGTGCCGGGCACCATTGAAGCTGGATACAAGGATTTTGCCGACAGATGGCTGCCGATTCTTGATGCTTGCGAAGCCGCTGACGTGTATTTCGCTTTGGAAGTGCACCCCACAGAAATCGCCTTTGACACGGTGTCGGCACAACGAGCTATCGCTGCAGTTAATGGACACAGCCGATTTGGCTTCAACTACGACCCAAGCCATCTGGGATATCAAGGCGTAGATTACGTGAACTTCATCCGCACATTCGCCGATCGAATCTTCCATGTGCATATGAAGGACGCATACTGGTCGGATACCTCATGTTCATGCGGTGTATTCGGCGGTCACCTTGATTTCGGCGATTATCGAAGATTCTGGAACTTCCGCAGCCTCGGCCGCGGGTCAGTAAACTTCGAGGAGATCATCCGCGCTCTTAACGACATCGACTACGGCGGACCTCTGAGTGTAGAATGGGAAGACGCAGGAATGGACCGTGTAAAGGGTGCTGAGGAATCGTGCATGTTCGTTCAGAACGTTGACTTTGAACCAAGCGCTATCGCATTCGACGCTGCTTTCGAAAAGAAATAAACAACATCGGGCGGCTCACTGCCGTCCGGTTGTCTATTGATAACACTGTGTTCGTGCTGTGATACCTCAACACGAACACAGTGTTTTTACGCTCTGCACCGTATGGTGATAACTGCTACGGCTTCTTCATGGTGTTGGCTTTCGCCTTAGCCGCAGGCTTCGCTGTAGAAATAATCAACTTATTGAGCTTGGCGTCGTAGCTGCATTTGATGTCTGAATGTGCCATCAGGTCAGCAACCGCAATGTATTTCACATTACCAAAAGTTGTTATCTTGAGCTGTGAACTTGCCTTACCCATGAGTTGTTTCGCGTATTTTTGGTGGAGGTAACATTTACCATTTAGGATCATAGGTGCTACACCTATATTAGCTTCCTTACCATTGATATCTATCAGTCCGATATACTTCCACGACGGTTTGCTGGCTGAGCTTTTACTCGAACGGCGAGATGAATATGCAGGATATGCTTCGTCAGTAAGAAGCTGCCCTGAGCATGCGTCGAAAGTAAACTTAACCTCTACATAGTCATTGACCTTTGTGCTATCATAAAGCCAACTAGTGCTGACACCAGGCAACGGTGAACTCATGGCCCAAACCGTATATTTAATCCATTCAACGCCAAGATCGTCCTTTTCGTAGGTAGGTTCATAGCAACGCGTAATACAAGCATTTGTATAACCTGCATAATCTTGTCCTGCCCAGTTGGATATGTTTTGTGCAGCGGCTAATGCTGTATTTTGCACATTCACTTTACCTACGACTGATATGCCATCAAGCTGTGGAATCGGTAAATCGATGGCATCGTAGCCGATTATGGGCTGTGAGGGGTCATTATCAAGATGCCTTATTAGGAGCAGTCGTTCAGAACAGAGAATTCCTTGAGGGCTTCGATACCACCACAAGTCACTGTTTTGTTGATATTCGACCATTGTGGATTTGTCAAACTGCGGGAACAGTCCCCATACCCAGGCAGATGTCATCGGATACCTGGTACTGGAACCATCGACTAAATACCCGCATATGGCACCCGAGTGTTTTGCCACACGCCAGACTTCGTGCGAAACACCAGGCACATCAAGGATGAAACTATACGAGGACATCTGGCTGTTTACCTGATTTATAGTGGCTTCAGTGCATATAAATGCGGTGGATGTGATGCCGGTATACTGGCTGACAATAGACAGAGCTTGGGCCTTTGTGACATCGGCCTGGGCGCACGAACAAAATAGCAACATTACTAGAATTCCGTATATGTGTTTCATTACAGTGCCTCCAAACACTCAAACTTAAGATGAAGTATTTCGTCGAGTGACCAACGCAATTTATTGATGAACACCTGGCATCCGTTTACTGCGTGCGCTATCTTCGCAGCTGACATATCAAGTTTATAACTATCATACCAGAAATCAATAAACGATTTGATAAAAGGAGCGGGGCTTGCTTTAAGTAGTCCTTTAGTGCCAATGGTTGTATAGTGGTTAAGCTGAAATGATTTTGCAATACATGTATTGGTATCACATTCATCAATACTGTTACATGACATCAATGTTGCCAATCGAGGAACACTAATGACCATTGGTGGCATAACATTAATGTCAGTCCGTATACCGAATGAATCGCCATTGTGATATACAACCTGTGTAAAGTCCTGACATGATAACTGCTCAGAATCACCATGACCCGCAAAATAAAACAGCCCAGTTGGTACTGACTGTTGTTGATAACGCCAACCGTGTTGCAGTCCCGAAACTATAGTATAACTTTTGCCCTTGTATGGGAATTCGCCTCTTGTGTAGGAACCTCCGAAGCTTTGTTGGTGGTATCCATTTTTCAACATTATTCGTTGCCCGTTATATGTTACATATCCGTAGTTGGTCATTAATCGGTTCCAGAAATAATCAGCATCTGTAGTTTTAATTCCACTATCATCACCTATGTATACGTTAACAGCCATCATTTTTGGTTGTTTGTTTAAGCTGAGAACAGGTCTCCGTTTATGACTCTTGTCATTTTTAGGTGTGCCGTCATATCCACTAAACAAGACGAGTTCAGTTTGAATTGGTTTAGTATACAAAACATCACCTACTGGTAACCAATCTGATGTTGTTAACGGTAATTCAGCAGAACCAATTTCTTGGGCCCCCGTGCAAGGAGATCCGACTAGCTGCCACATATCATTAAATTGTGACAGTTGCGTATTGCAAATTAAACCAGATACCTTTGCTTCAAATGTTTGTTGAAGTTCAGGCCCATCCACATCTACCAGTCTGTCCTCAACGATATTCGCATCGGTTGCGTGGTCATATACCGAATCGGTACCGCCAGCTTGCGTATGATA
>CAZFLA010000181.1:0-6346 GCA_964519405.1 uncultured bacterium | reverse complement strand
TCCTGCTAAGGATGACGCAGCCGAGATCAAACTCGGTAAAGATGCCGCGGTACAAGTCGATAAGGACATGAAGCTCATCACTACTGGTCCAGAACTCGACCGTGTTGTTAAAATCGGCAATAAACTGGCCGCCATAGCTGCTTCCGTAAATGTACCTGCTACCTGGGGAATTAACCGTCTGTCCAAGTTCGATTACACTTTCAAGCTTGTCGATGCGAAAGATATTAACGCGTTTTCGCTTCCCGGAGGCTTCATCTATGTCAATAAAGGACTTGTTGATGCCGTTCAAAGCGATCATGAATTAGCTGGTGTCATCGCTCACGAACTCGCCCATGCTGCTCATCACCACAGAATGTTCATCATGAACGAAGTCAATCGTGAAACCAAAGGTATATCGGGGCTTGTTCAGCTAGTAGCAGCTGCTGCCATGATGAGCCGAAATGCCGACGCAGCTAGGGGACTTTTAACTGGTGTTAATGCATATGAAACATCAATCGAAAGCAAATACAGCGTTGAAGCTGAAGTAGATGCTGACAATACCGCTGTGTATTACATGATGAAAGCTGGCTATAACCCCGTTGGGATGTATAGCTTCATGAGCCGGCTGGCAAGTGATGAAATGCGCCATCCAAGTATCGATTATGGTATTTTGGAAAATCACCCACCGTCGCCTCAACGTGCAAAAAACCTGTTAAGCGCATTGGAAAAGAACAACGTCGCAGTTAACACTCGTGAAGTATCGTCTGTCCTTAATATCACCATCAAAGAACAGTGTATAGACGAGCACGCAGTGAACGTAGTGATGATAGATGGTGTGCCATTAGCCTCATTGGCAGATAAGCAAGGAACGCTTAGCAGTGTTCGCGCGAAGGAAGCTCAAGATGCTATCGACCTTAACTTAACAGATAACACAAGGGTTCAGGATGTTGTTGTAGGATCCGATAACAACAGCGTATATATTGCAGAACGAAAAGTGTTAGTGTTTTCGCCCGAGGATGAAGCCATCAACAAAAAGAACGGCAGAGAATTGGCTGATTATGCGGTGTCTGTAATACGTAAGGCCATATGGAAGACGAAGATCGATAGATAACAAGAAAACTAAACAAAGGATATCGACTTTTAAATGAATATGATGGATGTAACTGTGCTTACCGAAGCATTGCCGTATATAAAACAGTGGCAGGGTAAAACCTTCGTGGTTAAGTATGGCGGTGCCGCTATGGTTGATGAGCAGTTGAAGGCGATGGTGATGCAGGACATCGTATTGTTATCAACTGTGGGCGTGAATATTGTTTTGGTGCATGGCGGCGGTAAAGAGGTCTCTCAGAAACTGAAGCAGATAGGCATAGAGCCGAAATTCGATAAGGGGCTTCGTGTGACCGATGCGGCTACCATGGAAGTCGTTGAGATGGTATTAGCAGGCACTACTAATAAGGGAATAGTTTCGCTGGTGCATGCTGCAGGCGGCAAAGCCGTGGGACTAAGCGGAAAAGACGGTAACTTGCTGATCGCTGAAAAACTATCGCCAGATGGCACAGACATCGGATATGTTGGCGAAGTCACCCAAGTAAACCCTGAGATTCTAAGCGTATTAACTTCTGCGGGTTACCTTCCTGTGATATCATCTGTGGCGATTGGTGTTGATGGCAATAGCTATAACGTGAATGCAGATCATGCAGCAGGTGCTATTGCCGCGGCATTAGGCGCCGAAAAGCTCATCACAATGACCGACGTGGCCGGATACTACCAAGACAAAGATGATCCGTCGACGCTAGTATCACAGATGAGTTTGGCTGAAGCAAAATCCATCGTTGACTCTGGTGCAGCCGGTTCCGGGATGGGGCCCAAACTACAAAGCTGCATTATAGCCCTTGAGGGCGGTGTTAAGCGCGCACATATTATTGATGGACGCGTACCTCATGCCATTTTAGGCGAAGTATTTACCGATGGCGGAGTAGGAACTATGCTTTGCGCGTAGTTGCATTCTTATGCAGCCTGGTATTTATTGCTGCCATCTCCATAACACGGTCAGAATGTGCTATACAGACGCAAACTGGCCGTGTCGTGCTATTGCAGGTGAACGGCAGTAGTTTAAGTCAGACATTCCAAGCTATTGATGCTATGCACGATAGGTGGAATGTCTCATTGGGTGTAATGTCCACATCAAAGAACATCGATAAGCGTTGGTTGTCCAGCATCCTATATAGTGGTATGCGAGGACTGGAGGGTAGTTCGAGCTCGCGATACCAACGTAAAATTCGAGATATGGCGCTGCATCCCACTCCTCTGGTTCTTCAGACCGCAGGAATCGGTTGGAGTGTGAGTGACAGTTATCATTTGTGGGGGACTAGTCATTCGAAAGATCCGGCTCGATTAATCGCCTTATCACCGATGACGCTACCGGATGCTCAGACGATACTAAGAAACCTGGATGTTAAGCATGACGCTGCTATCGTAGTGTTTAAGATACCTGGCAATGATGCTGTACTGCTTACCGCTGCCCTAGATGATACTTACCATGGTTTATTGAAATCGTCCACAAGCCGCTGCACTGGTGTGGTTAGTGATACTGATATCCGAGGATCTGTGCTTCAACAGCTTGGTATTAAGCCGGAGCGAGTTGCTCATAGTTGGCATACCATTAATACCGAATATGATGCCTCAAAGACTCGATGCCGTCGGTTGTTGATGTTATGCAAAGTAAATAGCGACATGGTGATATGGGTTGGCATTGTGGCATCTATAACATGCATATTGCTGTTGTTCAGTTGCTTCGCAAAAAGCAAACCCAAACAATTAATTCGCAGAGCAAGGTCCATTGCTGCCGCATCTATAGGTATTATGCCTTTAGCGAGCTGCGAAATTGGACGAGGCATACTAGCAGGATACATAAGACCAAGCTATTCTGGTGTTTTGATGCTTGCTGTATGCTTAGTAGGGGGCATTGTTGTCTCAGAGCTGTCGGGATATCGCTCATGGATGTCACTTAAATATGTGATGCTTTTGACATTAAGCTATGTCGTGACGACTGCGATTGTGGGCGGTGAGGGAGTATTCGGATCGGTCATCAGCGCGTACTTGTTGTCTGGCATCCGTTTATACGGGATCGGAAACGAGTATATGGGGATACTTGTTGGTGCATGCTTATTGACTATTCGCCCACATCGACCATCGGTTACTGTATATGTGTTGTTATTGGTATTAGCTTTTGTGTTTGCAGTAGGGCAGTGGGGAGCGAACTTCGGCGGTTATGCTGCTTGTATATCAGCAGCAGTATCTATTATTCTGTTCACCAGAAAGGCGAATTTTTCCCATCGACGGATGCTTTTATGTTTAGCTGCGGGTTTAGCTGCGGCGGTTATATTGATGCCGTGGCCGATTATCATCGATGCCCACATGCGTGTGCCTACACATATGGGCGAGATGGCGATTCGCGCATCCGAATTAGGCCAGAATGCTATCACGTCGGTGTTTATAAGTAAGCTGCATCTGTTCCTGAATGTATTAACCAGTCCGTTTGGCTTGCTATGTGTGGTGGGGTTTATTGTGATACTGGTAGTCAGCTTGAAACTAGTCAAACATCATCCGCATAAAGAGATCGCTAGCAGCTATCGTTATTGGATTCAAATTGGCATACTCGCAAGTACCCCGGCTGTTCTTTTTAACGACTCCGGTATTGTGCCTGCAACTATCATTATGGCTAGTGTTATGATATACGCATTGCTGAGACGAACTGACGGAGGTGATGAGCTTGGTTGCGCGTGATGAACTAGTAAAGTGGCTCAATGACTATCTAGATATCGATGGTATACCAGATTACCCTAATGCGTATAACGGGCTGCAGATAGAGGGCAAGCCTACCATCAAGCGTATCGCCACATCAGTAGATTTCTGCGAAGCGACTGTAAAAATGGCTTGTGATGCAGAAGCCGATATGCTGCTTGTTCACCATGGTGTATTTTGGTCATCACCGATCCCGCTCACATCGCGGAGCTACCGGCGAATATCACCAGCTATAAGTAATGGACTCAATGTATACTCTTCGCACCTTCCACTGGATAGGCATTCTGAAGTAGGAAATAACGTTCAAATTGCCAAGCTTATTGGAGCTTCGATGGTTGATGAGTTCTTTGAGTATAAGGGCACTAAAATCGGCATTATTGCAGAGATCGCAGAAATGTCGGCAAAACAATTAGTCAACCTGCTTCAACAAAAAGGACTTGAATCTACACTGCATATGCCAAATGGACGAACAGTGAATAGGTTAGCGATCTGTTCGGGAGGTGCAGGTGATGCAGCGGAGGCTGCATCACAGTGCGGCTGCGACGCCTTACTAACCGGTGAAGCGGCACATCATCAGCTCCTAGATGCTGAGGAATGCGGTGTTAGCATCATTTTGGGTGGTCACTATCAGACTGAGAGATACGGTGTCCAAGCTTTGGGAGCTCTACTTTCTGAGCTAATGCATCTCGAAGCCGTTTTCCTAGATCACCCCACAGGTCGATAGGCCCTCTTTTTGTTGTGTCGTTGAGGTTCCATACTCCAAGCCAGCTAGCCATTGTTGCCGCTGCCACGACGCCAGAGTCATTAAGCAGGAACAGGGCTAGTACACCTGCCCACATCCAAGCGGGCAATCCAACCATCAGAACAACGGATGCTAACATCAATGTTGCCCATGGGCTGTATTCAAGCAATTTCATGTTCATCGCCCACTTACGGCTGAAAATCATGTCCCAGTTTTGAGGGTCATGAAGAAAGCCGCCGAGGTGCGAATTGGGGGCGAGAACATAAGCATATGCTGCTATCAGTGCAACTAAAGCCATCGATACGCCAACATAAGCTAATGCCTGTTTATGCTTTCCCGATTGCCATTTATGAATGAACAAATAGGCCGCTAGCATTGCAGCAGCACCGAGCATAGACCCTACTTTAGCGCCAAGGAATGGTAACCCTGAGGATACCAGCCAAATCGCAATGATGTAGACGGCATACTTACGGTAACGATATGCTATGATCGCTACGGCACCTGTCAGGATGCCACCCATCTCGTTGCCTATGCCGTAGTATCGAGCACCTTCTTGAGGGCTATATCCAAAACCTGTCCATCGCAATAAATCTGGTTGAAAAACGGCATATACGGCCGTGACAGCAATGACGAGATAGCTGCATATCAGGGCATATGTGCTTGGGCTTGTTGATATATAACGAATCATCATGAGTAATGCGCAGACAATCCATATCACCACACCTATCCATATGGGTAAGTGTAATACCGTCGTATATGCAGCGACTGTGATACCAAGTATCGGTATGATGTATGGCCACACGGACAGCATCTTGCCTGCAGACCTAAAGCCAAGGGCAACACACAATATGGCTGTTATCAGTAATGCCATTTGCAGTGTTGGTAATCCGCCAACGAACTTATCCCAGTTGCGTTGTGCTGCTAGATTAGCATGGAGCCTACTTAAGACGCGAAGGGCTTGTGGGTTATTAATATACTTTGGCGCAGGGCCGTTAAAAGTTTCATCCTGGATTTTGACATGCACCAAATCGCCTAGCAGGGAAGTGATGTCCGTAAGGGTGATATACCCCAACATATGTGTCTGATGGGAATATAACAAGCCCAGTTTGCGGTTCGATGAATCCACAACGGCGATAAGGCCGGATCGAACACCAAGTTGTTCATCATTTACGGTGCCAACAGGGCGCAGTAATACATAACTGCTGATTAGGTGCTTTGAGATTGCATTGTCTAGCTGAGGCAGTAGTTGCGTATACTTGTTGTATTTGGAAAATCGCGGGGCGAAGACAACTATACCATTAGGCGATTTACGGATTGCATGCGATAGAGCCGCTTCGGGAGCCACTGAAGTTGGCAGTGAGTATGTATTGGCTGTTCCTCCGAGGGCAAGCAGTGAGGCCGTCTGATTGCTGCCCATGTCCCATGTCGTCATGGATAAACCAGACTTATGCAGAGCATTGGCTAGCAGACCCAATTTCCAGCGGTAGATGAGGTTCGAATTAGATTCGGTTATTATCGACGCTGATACCCGCCGTTTTGAAGTGGTGCATATTCTATTACCGGCATTGATCGTTAGTAAAGCACTTTTCATCCATATCAGCGGAAATGTATTATAGTCGCCCTGAATGTCATTAGGTACAGCCGTTCTGCTCATCGTGTGGGCGAATTTCATTTGGCTTCTGTAACGAAGTGGAATATTATCTGTGTTTAGTCCGCAGATAATGACAACTGCTTTTGTAGGTGCCGGTTGAGGATTAGCCCAGACCGATTGACCAGTAGCCATTGTGGCGAACATCGTTAATGTTAAGAAAATGCCGAAAA
>CAZFLA010000180.1:0-6392 GCA_964519405.1 uncultured bacterium | reverse complement strand
TTAAGCTCATCGGTATGCCAGGTAGTTCCTGCCTTGCTGGATGAATCGATAGGTGATTATGGCAGTTTATGCGTGGCATTAGGAGAAGGTTTATGAGCGAAATGTTAAATAATCCACACTTGCAGCGGATGCTGCAGCAGCATCCTGAGCTGGAGCCGTTGACCAGCACGATCGTCGCTGTTTCAGAAAAGATTGTTGAGGCGCACAAAGCCAATCGCCAGGTTATGCTGTGCGGCAATGGCGGCAGCGCCGCCGATTGCGGCCATATCGTGGGCGAATTCGTTAAGTCGTTTACCCTGCCCCGACGCGTGCCTCAGGCGCATCGCGATATGCTGAAGGCGGTTGGCGCAGAGCAGTTGGCAGATAGGCTTCAGCAAGGCATTAGGGCTATTGACCTTACGCAGCAAACCGCACTCATCTCTGCCGTGTGCAACGACCTAGGTGCCGATTTGGTATATGCTCAGCAAGTGTATACATATGCTCAGCCGGGTGATGTGGTCATCGGCTTCAGCACTTCGGGCAGCTCGCTGAATGTGCTGAACGCCTTCAAAGTGGCTAAAGCATTTGGCGTTTGCGTCGTGGGATTTACTGGAAGCAAACCGTCACCCTTCGACGAAATATGTGACCACGTGATTGGCGTTCCCGCTGAAGAAACATACCAGATACAAAACTTGCATATGGTGATATATCATATCATCTGTATACTTGTCGAACATACACTATTTTCTGAGTGAATTATGTTATCCTCTGCATATAAGGCAGAAGTTATCTCAAAAGAAACGAATATCATGAGTATCCATCAAGGAGAGTAATCGAAAATGAGCAAGAAATACACCGTAGCTACTATCGGTGCTGGTGCCATCGCTCAAGGGCTGCACCTGCCTGGCTACAACAAACGTGAAGATGTTGACCGCATCGTCATTGCTGATCCGATTCCTGAGCGTATTGAAGAGGCAAAAAGCCAGTTCCGCATCGCCGAAGCATACTCCAACTATGCAGATATGCTCGCCGCGGAAAAGCCAGACTTCGTATCAGTCTGCTCACCAAATAAGTTTCATGCTGAACATGCCATTGCCGCACTGAACTCGGGTGCCCATCTGCTTCTAGAGAAACCAATGACACTGACGCTTCAAGAAGCGGACGCAGTGAAAGCCGCCCAGGATAAATCCGGCAAGAAGGTGATGATTGGATTCTCCCATCGACTGATTCACTCCAATAGGAAAATCAAGTCTCTGCTTGATGCCGGTGAAGTGGGCGATCCCTTCATGATGCGTGTGCGCTTCGCGCATGGCGGCCCCTTCCCAGGTTGGGCAAAGACCGATTGGTTCTACGATCCAGAAGTGGCCGGCGGTGGTGCTCTGCTGGATATGGGTATTCATGCTATCGACCTGTGCCAGTGGATGATGGGCCCAGTCGTCGCCGTTAGCGCCGTCATGAAGACGCTTCGAAAAGACATCAAACTTGATGACAACGCGATTTTAACCCTGGAATTCGCTAACAAGGCATTGGCATACATTGAAGTTGGCTGGACCAGCGGTCCTGGCTTTACCGGTCTAGAGATTTATGCAGACAACGGAACGGTGATCAACAACTACTCCGAGCCGCTTCGCGTTTGCGTGGGTAAATCCAGTCCAGACTGGAAGGCTGCTCCTGAGTTCAAATGGCGAACAATCCGCCGCAATCCAAACCCAGAAAGCTGGGCCATTGAGATTGACTACTTCATGGACACCATCCTAAAGGGCAATGACTTCCCAATAGGTATAGCCCAGGGCAAGAGTGCTGTAGCCGTTGCGTTAGCAGCTATTGAATCCGCTAAGAGTGGGAAACGCCAGGTTCTGTAGTCACTGCTGCAGCCATTACGTTAAGTAAACCAAGGCGCGGAGATTACCCAACAAATAGAGCTGGGTAGTATTCGCGCCTTTGACCATATTGTGAGGCATATCATGCGAAGTGTATCTGTAATCGCCGCATTTGTGTTCGTATTTATCTCGGCATCTTTATGTGCATCGGCTGCTTTACCCGAAATGACCATTGATAACGCCATGCAGGAGATATACACCACAGAAAATGCGGTAGTTGTCAACCCACAGTGGCTAGAGTTCGGCGTTAATATGGGAGCGGCTCAGTGGGGATTTGCGTTTGCCGGTATCGAGACTAAATGGCGCGAGCCGCTCAGCTTTGACGTCATCGGTTCGGGTGCCTACTCATCCTATGATCTCTTCTCCGATGCGGCGATTACATTGGACTATGGCATTGGCAGCGGGTACACCGAACGGCACTTCTTCGGCGTTGGTGTGTGTCAAAACCAGCGAGGCCAGCACGCCCCGAGTTGGGGTAACGGCGGCAGTGTGAACATCATGCACGAAAATCTCATCGTCGCTAATAGTAATGTGCAGCATGTCACCATTGATCCAACCAAATACGCGCCAAAAGGCTGGAATGGCAAGCTGTGGATCGGTCTGATTATCCATAATGCCGGTGTGAATCAATATGTCATCGCACGCATCACCAACGCCCGGACGGCCTCTGCTAACCAGATCCCACCTATCTTCAATTCCGTGAAGGCATTGCAAAGCGGCGGGATAGACCTTACAAAGAGCTATGATCTATGCGCCAAAGCGTGGAATGGGTACAATGCCCAAATGCCAAAACCGCTGCAGCCATACCTAGGCCTCTTTGATGCTGATGAAGCCAGTAAGGCACAGAGCAGATACGCTTCAGCAAATGACAAAGATAAGCTGAAGTATAAAATAGTGTTAAGTCAGTTCGCAAAAGACACCATGAACGGCGCTTCGCAACTAGCTTCCGCTAAGAAGCTGCTAGCCAAGTGGCAAACTGGCGGAGTGTTCGGCAGCAGCATGGGATGCATCATCCGGCAGGTCAGCAACCTGCAGAAGGTTGGAGTTCAGGAGCTGTCACTTGGGAAAGTGCTCACTGCCTCCTCCAACAGTGTGAAGCTGTCAGCCGCACGACGTGAACATGAGGGCTTTCAGCTTGTGCTGACCCCAACGGCGACATGCTATCAGCAGCCCCGAATTATCGCTTCAGAGCTGAAAATGCGGGATGGGGTGATACCCAGCAGCAACATTAGCATCCATGCGGTTGCCTATGCACGTGTATTTGAGGGTAAAGCGGTACAACTGTATCAGCCAGATCCGCTGCTTGAGGAGGGCAACTGGCCCAAACTCACACCAGGCCAAAACCAGTCATACTGGATATCGGTAAAAGTGCCCGAAACAGCCAAACCAGGCACCTATAAGGGCGTTGTCCGCATTCTGGCTGATGGTAAAGAGATCAAGATCCCTGTGAATCTTCAGGTTAGGAACTTCGAAATCCCGCAGAAGATATCTTTGCGCTCTAGCTTCTGGCTGTTCCGTGATCAAATCAACCGCTTTTATAACCTCGACGAAGTTGATCTGAAAGACTACATGAAGTGGGTAGATCTTGCGCTTGAGTACCGTCTTAACCCCATTGATGTATTCGAGGGGCGATGCACGCAGCTCGTGGATATCATCAAAACCGACCCTGTGACCGGTGACCAAACATTGAATGAAACACCAGACTGGAGCAAATGGGATACTTATGTCGACCATATGCTTAAGGGCGGAGCAAATACCATTCATTTGGGTGTCAGCCACCATCAAGGCACTTATTTTGCTAATAAGCAGAACCCTGTCAGCAGTCCAGGGCAGATCGCCAACGTTGAGAAGTCCATCGAACTCGCCCGCCAGCATTATATTCAAAAAGGCATCTACGACCTGCACTATATGCAGCTTCGCGATGAAACCAGCGAGCCGGCTTCACTGAATGTATACCGAGCGGTGTATAAGGATATGCCCGATGTGAAGCTGCTGCTGACGGCACCCTCGAACGATGCACGCGACTGCCTGCGCATCCCGACGCCGTTGACGCCCAGCTATGATAAGCAGTGGCAGGATGAAGTGGTGAAGAAGGGCGGCGAATACTGGTGGTATGTCTGCGTGGGGCCATCTGATCGACGATATGCCAACCTATTCATAGACGACAAAGCAGTGCAGCATCGAGCGTGGTGGTGGCAGACATGGACGAACCACGTTGACGGACTGCTCTACTGGGGGCTTAACTACTACAAGTGGTATAACGACCCCACACTAAGCAGCATGAAGCCGCGAACGGTACCCATGCCCTCGTTATCAAACATCGACTTCAGTCCGATCGAATCGGCACCTGGCGACGGGTTCAGCATCTATCCTGGGGCAACACCCGATAAGCCGATACCCAGCATCCGGTTAGAGATGATGCGCGACGGCGAAGAAGATTACGAGTATCTTGTATTGCTGGAGAAGCTGATCGGGCAGTATCCAAACAAAACCAAGGCGGTTGCAAAGGCCAACGCTGTGCTGCAGAAAGCCAGATCGCTGAGCACTAGCCAAGTGAAATATGAGATGGATGAAGCTGTTTACCAGCGTGTGCGGCTTGAGATCGCCGACACCATCGAGCAACTGCTGCGCTGATAGATACCGTGAGATTGTCACCACCATCAATAGGCGATGGGTTCGGTGGCCCGTCCGTGACATCGTCTGTGACGGCGTCACGTTACGGGCACAGTCACCCATCGCTGACCATTACCGGCCCGCGTTCCGGCGGGCGTTGAGATGGCTGCCGGCAGCAGCGATCTACACCATTGGTAGAACTACAACGTTGTGCGGGTGACTAAACCCGCGGCATCATGGTTGATTCGTTAAACCTTGACCTACAAAAAAGTCCGGAGCTCGCGGCTAAACCGCGAACTCCGGTCTGATAAGTTGTTGCAGAATATACTGGCTGGCTAAGCCAGCGGTGTTAGCTCTTCATCTTCGAGCGAATCACCGCAGCGCAGTCGGTGCCTATCTCCGGTGAGCCGCCAAGCTGCTTTGCCTCATCGGATATACGGCTGCATTCCTTTATGGCTAGCTCATGATTCAACGCCCGGGGCTCTCCTCCGAACATCCCATATAGATTGCCTCGTAATATCGCCTCTACAGCATGATCTGGAAGATCCAGCCCATACAGGTTCCCGCTGCCGGTTTCGCCAAGCAGATAGTCAGCCTCCGCAGGAATGCCGAAATGATCGTCGGTTGTAAGCCATCGGATCACGATATCCGCACGAGCACCAGCGCTGGGCACATCCTGACCAGCGAAGATATCGGTGCCGAACACAATGCGTTTGTAGTATTTCAGGAAGAACTCCCGAGCTTCCTCGCGTTTGGCCGACATCACCGTATACATCTCAATGCCCGGTGTAAGGTCGAAATGCACATTCGGGTAGGTATCGAAAAGCTCAGCGGCCTTCGGTAGGTATTTAGAGTAGAAGAAGAAATGTGCAAAGATCACCTTAAGTTTGGGATGGCGTTTTAGCACATTCGCGACTTCCGCATACACGGTATCGTAGTGCACATCGGTTTCGTCATAGCCCCACTTGTTGGCTTTTGCCCAATCTGGGGTGGTGTCAGCACACCAAAACTCGTCAGGGTCGCACACGTGCCATACGATGGGTAAGCCAAGCTGCTCCACATGGGCAAACATGGGCTCGTAGTAGTCATCGTCAATCGGGATATCCAGCACGCGCCGTTCGGTAGGCTTTGTCTCCAGCAGTTTCAGCCCGTCAGCACCACAGGCGATCATCAGGTCGATCTGCTCTGGCAGATTGGGAGCCGCCACTTTCCCTTGGGAGAGATAGCTGCTGTGATCTAGCCCACCGCACACATAACACCAATCCGGGTATGTCGCTTTTGCTGCGTAACATGCGGGGTTGTTGTTCACCTCTTTGGCATCGAACACCGACACCACGGTCATATGCGAAGCATTCAACCGCTGCCGAATTGCGGGCATATTGGGGATGTCAGAGGCGCGAATAATATGAACATGGCCGTCGATAGGTTGTATGCTTGTCATAGGTAGTCTCCGTATTTCTAGTATGTCGATATTTTATCGTATCAGGATGTCGGGACGGGCGAGTGTGGTCGTGTGGCACATCGGCCAGCCATCAATGGCGCTGATGACCTCTGGGCCTGACGCCGTCACGATGAAGGTATCTTCACCTTTGGTTCCGGCAATAGACGGGTTCCAGGCATATGCCTCGTTTATTTTGACCGTGCCGGGATGAGTGAGGTATCCACGGAACTCCCTCGCTTTGTATCCGGTGGGGCCGCCTTGGTGGTGCATCTGCCATTCGCCATCGAAACCTGCCTGCTTGTAAGCATCGATACCGGCTTGGAAAACCTGCGCAATCGAAGCGCCGTCAACCGTACTGCTAATAAACGCCGAGTCGACGCTGCAAACCGCATCGTGTCGTCGGCGCAGTTCAGCGGGTAAGCTGCCGAAATGCACCAGTCGCGTCATGGAAATGGCTAGCCCCCACTTGCGGGCACCGG
>CAZFLA010000179.1:0-6428 GCA_964519405.1 uncultured bacterium | reverse complement strand
ACCACCGCGAGGCCATCTTTGTAGCGAACCAGATATGATGCTCCATCGTGCTTGCTGCACCCTACTCCTACAGCTTTCATAATCTCTTGTTCGATGTATCCCTTTGTCTCTTTGGGCGTCGCAGTCGATCGGTTCGCTTTACGCAGGAACATCAACTCAGCAGCAACTGGTTTACTGTCGATCTTTAGGAATGTCGTGTGGCTGCGCGGATCGGTCACACTACCCCACCATATCTGCCGATTACCGATAATCAAACACTGGTCTTGATAGCCTTGCCTGCCTTGTGCTGCGGGCAACGGGATCAGCACGCACCCCTCAGCTTCGGCGTCTCTTGCCGTATGCGTCGGCTGTTTGCCATCATTGATGATCACACTCACCGAACATCCGCCCCTAACAGCTTGCTTCACAGCTTCATTGACATCCGCAATCAGCAACAGGGGCTCATAAACAGTGATGGGTTCATGCCTTACAATAACCTTTGATATCACTTCACACATCTGCGATACGGCTGTCTGGAAATCCAAAACTTCAACTCCAACAGCTTCCTGAAATAACAACGACAGCATAGAGTTCGGGTGATGTTTTGCGCCATTATTCCAGCTCTGCTGCATCACATTACGCAGGAAGGCGTTAGGCGGCAGTTTTTGATGCAGATACCGCAGATCACCCACAAACCAGAATGCCTTCTTCGCGCGAGTAACCGCCACATTTAACAACCTGCTGCTCTCGTCAGCCGCGGATTCCCCTCTGAGGAACCGTCCCACACTCCAAAACGGAGCGCCATCGACTGCGTCGAAGATCATGATATCTCGCTCTTCACCTTGGAACCTATGCACCGTGCTAACTCGAACCTCATCACGCATCTTCAACTGCATCATCAGTGCATGTATGATGCTCGCTTGAGCTGCGTAAGGCGTCACAACCCCTACCGAATAACTCGGGTATTCGCGAAACAGATGCAGCACAAGCCCTACCGTAACCATGGCGCTGATGAGGTTGAAATGGCTGTAGTTGGCCGTGCGGTCTGAAAGAGGTGCAATAAGGCTAGTGTCAACTATACCCAGGCAATCGGTACCGGCTCTGTGCAGTTCCGGGGGCGTACGTAATTCGCCGTGATAAATTGGTTTGTTCACCAGTCCGCAAATGGGCTCCAGCATGCGGCGCTGCTCGTATAGCTTGCAAAGATCGGGACGCTGCGCCACAACGCCTTCTGCATCTACCACACCGCTCTCCATGAACACATCAGTGGTCAGCCATCGCTTAGCTACCTCCGCTTGACTGATGCTAATTGGAGGAAGCTGTCTAAAGTCGCCGCAGATTACCGCGTATTTTGTACACAGTGCCGCCAGAGCGGCCACATAAGGCATGGGAGCCATACTAGCCTCATCCAGCATTAACACGTCAAATCGGCGATCCTTAAGCCTTGGATCCGTGCATGCCTTAGCGAGGGTGCAGCCTGCGATCTTGGTGGTCTGCATCAACTGCCGCATCCGTTGTTCACGTTCTGCTTACCCACAGCACCATACTGGCGTTCTAGGTGTGATTCGGAAGTAAACGGTGTAAGGCGCTCGCTGTCAGTGATGCCATATCTTACTAAATCATGCTCTCGGCTATGCGGCCCCAGCACAGGGTCGCCATCAATTGAATCCAGCAAACGCTCCAAAGCGCGATCTATGGCCACATTTGTGTTGCTGACTAGCAGCGCGCTGAGCTCACGCCGGTAACACTGCTCCGCAAGCCAGCTCAATGTGGTTGTTTTTCCCGTGCCAGGAGGTCCCCACACGAACAACGCCTGCCAACTACCCATTTTGTCCAGAACTTCAAACTGTTCAGTATTCGGCCGCTGAGCCATAATCTGACCCATCTCGCTGTTGAAATACATCTCCACTGACGGCAGAGGACTCATCATTTTGTTTTGGCGAAGGCCAAACAACACTTCCACCAGCTCCATGTTGAACTGATCTTGATGCTCTTTTTGATAAGTGAGGAGCTCAATAAGCCGTTCGTAAATGAAGGTTAGGTCGATGAGTAACTGACAAGCCGCCAGGTGCTCACCGATGTCAGGGGCACCAACAGTGATGGCAAATCCCGAGGTGGTGATGATGGAACCTTCATACTGCTCAGAGCCAGTGTCTATCGTCACCGGAGCGTCCTGCAGTGAAGCGTGGGCTTGCTTCAAAATCTCGAACTGGTAGATCGCAGCGTCCGCAGACAGGCTGATACGTTCGCCAGAAACAGCGTGTAACGACTTAAGGCTGCTGCGGTCCATCATAGCCGCGGTCAGCTCAGCCTCAACAGATTGAATCAACTGGTCGTATAATTCGGTAACAGTCATAAATCCAGTTTACCGCAGGCCGGGTAAAATATATAGGTGTGCATCACTGCCACCAAAAGGAGCTACCAGATATGTCACCGAAACAAAATGTCCAATGGACTTCACCAATACAACTCGGACACAGTCCTGATGCCGACGACGCATTCATGTTCTACGCATTAGCAAAGAACAAAATTGAGACCTATGGACTGAAGTTTGAACACATTCTTCGTGATATCCAAACGCTAAACACATGGGCCGAAGAGGGTAAATTAGACACCACCGCGATCTCCGTGCATGCATATGCCTATGTCGCAGATAAGTATGCCGTGCTCACACATGGTGCCAGTATGGGAGATGGATACGGCCCGCTGATCATTGCAGGCAAACCGACCACTGCACAGCAGCTAGAGAATAAGGTCATCGCAGTTCCTGGCCTGTTAACCAGTGCCTATCTGGCCTTGAAACTCTTCCTGCCAAACTGCCAGACAGTAGTGATGGACTTCGATGCCATCATGCCAGCCGTGATTGAAGGCAAGGTTGAAGCAGGAGTTATCATCCACGAAGGGCAGTTAACCCACCCCAACTTCCCAGTTACAGCCGTACAGGATCTGGGAGCCTGGTGGAAGAACGACACAGGATTGCCATTACCATTAGGAATTAACACCATTCGCAAAGATATGCCTGAAGATGTTAAATCGGCGATGAGCCAGGTCATGCATCACTCCATCGCCTATTCGCTGGAGCATCGGTCAGAAGCCTTGGAATATGCTATGAGCTTTGGACGTGGCGTTGATACAGATACTGCTGACAAGTTCGTTGGCATGTATGTAAATGACTGGACACTTGATATGGGTGAAGCTGGACGGCGATCTATTGAGCTGTTCCTTACTCGCGCATATGAACAGAAACTGATCCCGAGTTTACCTGAATTCGAATTCGTATCATAATATGACACAGCGCGGTTTGCGGTTGATATTATCTGCATGATATCGACCGCAAGCACACCAAAATAACACCTTCATTCACGCCATTTGGAGGACAGAGCAGTAGATATCCTATCGGACATCATCATGGTCACCCTGACGGGTGTCGCACTCAGTATGGATGCCTTAGCGGTATCAATATCTTGCGGCCTCAGCAGCGAGAAGATGAGTCTGCGGCCTGCGCTTCGCATCGGCGGGTGTTTTGGTGGTTTTCAAGCGTTGATGCCAGCCCTAGGCGGGCTTGTATTTCTGCCCTTTCAGAATGTCATCGGACGCATAGATCACTGGATCGCATTCATCCTACTGGCAATCATGGGTGGCAAGATGATCAAAGACAGTATCTCACCGAGTTCTGACGATGAATCTATTGATGCAAATATCCCGCTGAAAACTCTGCTCACACTGGGCGTAGCAACCAGTATCGACGCAATGGCTGCTGGATTTGCGCTGCCAACAATGCTAAAACTAATGCCACTGCTGGTAGCCTGTGTATTGATCGGATGCATCACATTCGCCATATCGATAACGGGAGCCATGTTTGGGCGCAAACTGGGCAAATTCGCAGAAGCGCATGTTGGCGTGCTCGGGGGAACAATTCTGATAGCGATTGGGTTGAATATCCTGTTGGAACATCTTGGATTGAAGTAGCCAGGAGGAAATCGCTGTTTCCTCCTGATAAGTTGCGTTGATCAGCGTGGAGGCAGCTTCGTAATGAGTTTCTTCAACCGTTCGATGCGTGCGCCTGTATTCGGGTGATCGCTTAAGTTGATCATAAAGCCCGAATCCTTCTTGCCTGCGTCCTTTTGTAAGCGAGTGAAGAAATCAACAGCCGCTTCCGGTTTATATCCCGCCGCATACATATACTTCAAGCCGTATTCATCAGCTTGGTACTCATCATCACGGCTATATTTCATCTGAGTTAAGCCGCTCGCAAGGTTAGCGATATCGCCAATCCCACTCTTGTCATTGCCTAGTCCAACGGCTACAACCGCTCCCATCAGCTTACCCGAGCTAATCTGCTTGGCAGCATGGCGTCGAACGATGTGGGCCATTTCATGTCCCATCACTGAGGCAATCATATCGGGATTCTTTTCTGCAAGCTTAATCAAACCCGTATTAACATACACTGGACCACCGGGTAAACTGAACGCATTTACAGACTTATCTTCAGCCACCTTGAATGTAAACTGCCACGGGATATCACTACCGCCTTCCACTTTCTTCACAGCGGGAATCAACTTTTTACCGATCTCTTGAACCAGCTCGTTGTCGGATGCATCTTTGCTGAGTTTCACATCCTTCTTTTCTAGCTCCTGCGCGGCTTCTTTTCCTAACTGCAGCTCGTCTTGTGTGGAATACATGTTCACACCTTTACAACCCGTGAACAAGCCCAGTGATGTTACCGCCAATAAACCAGCAAGCAACATAGAATATCTGTTATGTGTCATCATCCAGTCTCCTTTAGTTTTGTGCCGTCAGCCTATGTATCTGTTCGCGTAAACTATCGATGGTTTTTTCGGCTTCCCTTAACTTATCTATACCCTGCTTCGTCAGGGAATCGAGCGTAACAGGCTTTTCAACGGGTGTTTTGCCCGATGATTTGACTTTAAGGTTACGAACTTCCGTTTGAAGCTTCGCAACATCGGCATGAAGTGACTTCACCTCTGTATAGGAGCTATAACTGAAGTAAAGGATACCTAAAGCCATGATTGCCATCAGCGTTTTATACATCGTCTACCCTCCATGAAGTTTGGGTGCAAGCCACTGCCATAAAGCGCACTCCGCGGAAATCCGTGCTTTGTGCAGACTGCGCAGATACATAGGCGCATGAGCCAATCGCAGGTGTTGTGCTGTTTCTGGTTTCCATCGGTATTTATACGCCTCAGCGCCGCGTAGAAAATCAAATACAGATAGTTTTTCGTTAATGGCTAGCTCAATCGCCTTCGCTGTTAACACCGTGCCCATGCTGTATTTGCTGAGGTCCAGATCAAACCCACCAAGATAATAAAAAGCACGGCCATTATAGTGAAATACGTAGAGAACCGCCTTAATGTCCCCTTGAAACCTAATGGCATGAAGCCTAAGCCAACCCTCAGACAGCGCCGTTTTCGCCCATTCCATGTGGAAGTTTCGCAGCTTACTGCTGTAGAAGCCACCTGGAAGGCCTCGCTTACGCCATCTTCGTGTGTGTAAATCGAATAATGCGGTCATCACCTCCGGCAAATCATCGTCACTAGCAACGAATATCTGCGTATCCGCATCTTGTTTCATCATCTGACGCTGAGCATATCCGATGTTAAACCGCATCTTCTTGCCAATTCGTTGAGCAAGCTCATCCCAGCTTTCAGGAAGGTTCACATAGGGACATGTCTCCTGCAATGCCGAGTGCCAACCCGCTTTGGCCGCGGCTTCACACATAGGTTGATCCGATAAACACTGCTGCAAATCGGCAACGCCTAGTGGTAGTTCACACAACCGCTGGGCAAACTCGGGCCAGTATGCGGCCTCCGCCAGAGCACCTGGACGGTCGCTGGGACCAGTAGCCATCCACAACGCTTGGCCTGCTTTTCGCACCATCGGTGCGATGCCAACGACACGCTCTCCATTCGATGCCACCCATACCTCGGGTTTACCAAATCCTAGATGCTTCCACCAGCAGCAATGCCATTGATAAGTTTGAAACACAGTAGCATATGGACACTGCTGCTGCAGGCGCAGCCAATCTGGCTTCAGCTCGGTCATCCATGATGCGCCAACTTTTTTAAATGTCAGCATCCGCCGTTGTCACCACCTGAAACCGCCACACTCTTCATCTTCCCAGCAAGATCCGCCGTCACATCCGCAATGACAGCGATTCCTGCTTCCTGGTAATCTGCGCTGTATACCCGCCCGCGGTCGTATGCTTGGGCTAATAGGCCGCTTTCACCATACGGCAATATCAACTCAACATGGTTCAAAAGCTCACTTGTCAGCCGTTCCATCATGTCGGTGAGTTCATTGATGCCAATGCCCTCTTTGGCGCTGATATACACAGACCGTTCCTCTGAGGCTACCTTACGCCGAAGTTCATACTGATCTTCAACTAAGTCGCTCTTGTTGTAAACATTGATGATTGGTTTGCAACAAGA
>CAZFLA010000178.1:0-6516 GCA_964519405.1 uncultured bacterium | reverse complement strand
TTTTAAGTGACGAAACACACTCCGCTTCGGTGTCATTTCTAAATGATGAATTACGGATATGTTCATTTGGATGAAAAGGAGCCAGACATGCCCAAGAGCTTGATTGCCGATAGTCCACAGGACCTCATGCCCGATGTCCCTGCTGGTTTCAGCCGTTTTAGTTTTCCTGGTAATCAGCTGAAGGCCCAACTACTAAATCGGTATTTGTGGGACTTTTTCAAAAACCGAGCTCTCAATGCTAAGGCTCCGTATTTCAAGGAGTATCTGCAGATCAGCGACTTGTGGCTGGCCCAGGCGAACGAACCGAAAACAGGCATCCCCATTCAACAAACCCATGCCGATGAACTGCAGCAGATATACCAGGACGATGAGGGGTATCTGAGCAGCCACCAGGTTCTGAGCTGCGCTCATGACCATGGCTGGCCATTTCCTGTATGGTGCTGGCCCGATGGGTTCTCCGGCCATGCCACCGCATGGAACTGGTGCGGCGCATACGGGCTGCCGTCACTGTTTCCCAATTGGAAGCTGCCGGGTTCGCCGTTCATTGGTGAGAAGGCAACTGAGGGTTGGATGCTTCAGGGGTTGGTTAGCGATGGCATCCAAGACAGCCACTGGGTATTACGCACAACTGGTCAAGCTCCTAGCATCACATCACCAGCAGGTTGGGTGATTGAGGCGTTTTGTGCACCGTTCATACAGCTGCGTGCAACATGCCCCAGCGATGCGAATATGATGAAATCCGTCGTTCTTCAGTGGAAGCGTAAGGGTGATAAGGAGTTCAGTAAGTCGCGGCAAGTGCCCTTTATTATTGACCCCGACAACCTCAATGAGCGCGGCGTAAACAGCGTGACCGGTCAGAACCATCTTGTGGCTACATTGTATAAACATCCGCTTTATCATGGTGATATTGTGAGCCTGCGGATTGTGTTTGCAGATAACGGGCAGGCAAACACTTATCGGTTAAGCAACTTGTTTACGGCCTATGATACTCGACACCCCATCAACAACCCGATTTTTATCTTCAGTGCGTGGATGCAGTATCTTTGGAGCGGTGATGTGGAGTTCCTGCGTGCAGCAGTACCGCGCATGCGCAAAGCACTGAAATGGCAGCAGCATCAACTGAACACCCTGCGGTTTAACCATGTGCGGAATACGATGGTAGGGCATGATGGTCAGCCTGGTTATACCACTCAACCCGATGGTAAGAAGAACATCCGATTTGGACATGGGATTGGCAACAACTACTTTGATGTCTGCCCGTTTGGTTTTGATGACCCATATGCAACATCACAATATTACCGAAGCTTGCTTGTCATCGCTGAGATGGAAGAAGCCATTAGGCAGCACTCAGAGTGGCATATTGCGGGCAGTGGGGCATTCAATCCGCAGCAGCTGCGGCGCCATGCGGCTACAGTGAAGTCCGTGATGAACAGCAAGTTTTGGGATGAACAGAAGGGCCGTTTTATAGCCTGTATCGACTCCACGGGTAAAAAGTGGGATTACGGCTATACCTTCCTAAATATAGAGACAATTACTAACGGTATCGCCACCGAGGAGCATGCTCGTCGCATCATCGAATGGCTGGATGGTAAGCGTGTTATAAAGGGTGATACCTCCACTGGTCAAGATATCTACTCCTGGCGGTTTGGGCCTCGCGTATCAACCAAACGCAACATAGAGTGGTATTCGCAGGGATGGTATATGCCGGAACAGCTGAAATTCGGAGCCCAAGTTCAGGATGGCGGTGGGGTGCTGGGCTTTAGCTATTTTGACCTGCAAGCCCGCATTAAGACAGCAGGAGCCGATAACGCCTGGCAAAGGCTATCTGAGATTATGGAGTGGGATAAAGAGGTGCGCGATGCCGGTGGATACCGTGCATATTACAAAACCAAAGGGGTCACGCTGCAAGGTGGAGGCACCGAAGGCGGTATCGGTATCGACTTCGAGTTTGTAGAGAGCAGCATGCTGCCCGCGGTGATCCCGCTTGGCTTCATGGGGCTGCAGCCGATTGTGGGTGCGCTGCGTATCGCTCCCGCATTACCAAAGGCTCAGCCCGTGATGGCGATTCATGGCTTAAAATACTGCGATTCCGAGATGGATATAGAATGCAGCAACACAAAGGCCGTTGTTCGACTGCGCAGCAAGGGAGCGCAGACGATTGTGATTAACATGCCGGATGGTTGGCTCGATGCACGCAACCACGCAGCAACCGCCGCGCGGTTATTTGCCGAAGGCGAGTATGTGTTCACCAAGCAGTAGGGAGTGGAAGAAATATCAACCATTAACAAGCGAGCATGCGCTCAGCAAAGCCATATGGAACATGGCATTAGCCGTGTTGAGATAATTGAACCAAGCATCAATGGTATCGGGCGTGATACTTGGAGATACTATGCGGTGAACTGCATATGTTAGGAACTGTTTACCGACGGTTTATGCGGTTTAACCGTTGTTGGTACAATTATTGTATGGGTTGTGTGCCTAATGCAGTCATATGCAGACCAACTTCATGTAGCTATTAGTGTCATAACTGTGAACGGTCAGTGCCGGTTGACGCCAGACGAACTATTACTTTTGCATTACCATCAGGAGGCCTTCAGTGAAACTTGCGATATCTAAGCTCAGCATCAGCAACTTTCGAACGTTTAAGGGTCTCACAATCGGTGGACTTGGTCGTGTCAACCTGATTACAGGGCGAAACAACACGGGCAAGTCTTCAGTGCTTGAAGCTATTCGCATTCTCACCTCTGATGGCTCACAATTTGTGCTAGATGATATTTTAAGAAAACGCGAGGAGTATTCGGTTGAGGCGAATTATACAGAAAGACTAGCCGACGGTGAAAGACTATTCGAGATGTCGGCGTTGTTCTCTGGATTTCCGAATTTGTCTTCGAAACTTGCACCGATCGAGATATCATCATGTGGTGCTGTTGAATCGATGTTGGTCAAGCTTATGGTTCGTTGGTTCATCGAGGAGCAGAATGCTGATGGCAGCCGAAATCTAGTGCAATGCGACGAAAGTGCCAATGGCCTAGATGAAAGCCAACCTATGTTGGTGGTAGAAACGTGCAGCAATGGTATTCAGGCTGCGGCAGGACGTGCTCGGCGGATCATAAGGCCCAGACGGCAATTCCGATCGGACATACGTGATGATTCAAAGATGCCTACCATATACGTCAGCCCATATGGAGGTGAAGGAACTGCATCACTGAGCATATTGTGGGACAAGATAGCATTATCGGATCTTGAACAGTATGTGGTAGAAGCCTTGCGCATCATTTCACCAGATATTACCGCAGTATCGATGGTGGGTGGTGGGGGACGACAAGCGCGCACCGCCATAGTAAAAGCCAGCAATTTACCTCACCCTGTGCCCTTGCGTTCATATGGTGATGGACTCAATCGGTTGTTCGGGATCGTGCTCTCACTAGTCAATGTAAAAGACGGAATCCTCCTCATCGACGAATTCGAAAATGGAATGCACCATACTGTTCAGTTGGCTGCTTGGAGGGTGATCTTCAAACTTGCCGAATTACTGAATATCCAAGTTTTTGCGACATCACATAGCTGGGACTGTATAGAAGCCTTTCAACAAGCTGCATCCGAAACACCAGAAGAGGGTGTATTGGTGAGGTTATCTCGCAAAGATGATGACATAATTCCTACTGTATTTGGTGAAGATGAACTCGCAATAATTACACGAGATCGTATAGAGGTGCGCTAATATGGCCTGTCAGCGTAGGTTGTTGGTAGAAGGACCCGATGATGAGCATGTAGTAAAACACATATGCGGTAATCGAAATGTCGGAAGGATTGATGAAATCATCGCCGTTGGTGGAGTAGACACCCTTATTGAATCATTGACCATACGCTTGAAAGCAAGTGAAGATGGTGATATCGTCGGTGTCATAGTAGATGCCGATACGGACCTGGAATCAAGATGGAATGCCGTAAGAAGTAGGTTAGTCGGTCTAGACTACACCGATGTGCCTTTGCATCCACAACAGGGGGGCACAATTCTAGATCCACCAATAGGCAGCATGCTGCCCCGGTTTGGTGTATGGCTCATGCCGGACAACAAGACTCCAGGCATACTTGAGGATTTTCTGCAGTTCTTGATACCTGCAGGATCAAAGCTTTTTGAGCATGTTAAGTCGAGTGTTGAGAGTATCCCCGAAGATGAACGCCGATTTACCGAACTCGCGCGTCCGAAAGTGGATATCCATACATGGCTTGCATGGCAAGATGAACCAGGAAAGCCGCTCGGTATTGCCATCACCGCGAAATATCTGGATTCCCATACTGCAACAGTGGATGTCTTTATATCATGGCTTAATCGGCGATTTTTTCCTTCGGTTGATGTTAACTGATTGGCCATCATGCTAAGGATACAGCGTATAGCACACTGAGTATCTCCATGCTCGGCTTGGCTTATAATGTATAGGTAAGCATGAAGAGGGAGGGATATACCGTGGGTGATAAGGCCGCATCAACAAAACGCGCACAGCAGTTAAGAACGCTGCTCGATGCAGCGAATGTCGCATACTATGTGGATGATGCTCCTACGATATCCGATACCGAGTATGATGCTGCCATGCAGGAACTGCTGCAGATCGAAAATGAATACCCCTCGCTCCGAACAGCCGATAGTCCTACCCTGAGGGTGGGTGCGGCGCCTGCTTCGTCATTTCAACCTGCTGAGCATCGTGTGCCCATGCTCAGTCTGGACAATGCTTTCAATGAAGAGGATTTGCGTGCATTCGATCAGCGTGTAAAGCGTGGATTGTCCATCTCGCCTGAGGCAGATGTGGAATATACAGTGGAGCTGAAAATCGACGGTCTAGCCATGTCTATCAGCTACGAAGATGGCCTCATGATGCGAGCTGCCACGCGTGGTGACGGCTCAGTTGGTGAGATGATCACGGATAACATCCGCACCGTGCGGGCGATTCCCTTGGCTCTGATGGGGCTGCCCCTGCCGACGTCAGTCGAGGTGCGAGGTGAGGTTTATATCAGCCACAAGGAGTTTGAGCGCATCAACCTGCAGCGTGAGGAAAACGGCGATGCGACTTTTGCTAATCCTCGCAACGCCGCCGCGGGATCGGTTAGGCAGCTCGACAGCAAAGTCACCGCGGAACGGCGGCTTTCGTTCTTCGGGTATGCGCTTGGTGCTTGTGAGGGTATGGATATGCCATCTACACAGTGGCAGCTTCTGCAGACCCTTAAGTCATGGGGCTTTCCTGTCAATCCGCATGTCAAATGTTTGAACGGCATCGAACAGGTGATCACTCACTGCATAAACTGGGCGGACCAGCGTAGTCATCTGGGTTACGATATCGACGGAATCGTGGTGAAGCTTAACAATATCGCCCTACAGCAGCAGCTTGGCAGCGTGGCGCGCAGTCCGCGATGGGCCATTGCGTATAAGTTTCCGGCGCAGCAAGTGATGACACGCATCCTTGACGTAAAATGGCAGGTCGGCCGCACAGGTGCCATCACACCCGTAGCGGTGATGGAGAGCGTGAATGTCGGTGGAGTGAACGTGAAAAGTGCCACTCTGCATAACGAGGATGAGGTAACACGTAAAGGCGTGATGATCGGCGACTGGGTAATGATCCAACGCGCTGGCGATGTCATCCCTGAGGTTGTCTCTGTGTTGACCGATCGCCGCGACGGCACCGAGCAGCCGGTGATATCGCCGGATCACTGTCCAGAATGCGGAGCCCCTGTGGAGCGGGTTGAGGGTGAAGCTGTTCTGAGGTGTGAGAACCTTCAATGTGCGGCACAGGCAGTGGAGCGCTTACGGCATTTTTGCAGCCGCGATGCGATGGACATAGAGGGTTTGGGCGACAAAATCGTGCGGCAGCTATACGACGCACAGCTTGTAAAAGATCCATCGGATTTATACAACCTCAAAGTAGAGCATCTGCGGATTTTGTATTCAGATACCTCCAAGATATCCGAGCTGACACTAGCCCAAAAACTCATTCAAGCTATTGAAGCCAGCAAAGACGTGAGCCTTGATCGGTTCATCTATTCCCTAGGTATTCGCCAAGTGGGGCAGAAAGCGGCTCGGACGATCGCCCAGCATTTCGGTTCGTTGGATGCATTCATGAAGGCTGATGAACAGCAATTAATGGTGATATCGGATGTGGGCAGCGCGACCGCCCAAGAGATCACCGAATTCTTCGGGTTGCCATCCAACCTCGAAGTGATCGCAAAACTGCGCGAAGCCGGCGTGACACCACAGAGTATGGAGGCCAACCATTCTGACCAGTTGGCTGGTTTGAGCTTTGTCTTCACCGGCGCACTTGAGAAGCTCACCCGTGATAGAGCCGAGGAACTGGTTCAGTCAATGGGTGGTAAAGCCAGCGGCAGTGTCAGCAAGAAAACCAACTACGTGGTGGCTGGTGCCAATGCAGGCAGCAAACTGGCTAAGGCACAACAGCTTGGGGTTGCCGTGTTGACTGAAGATGAGTTTATCCAGATGATAGGGTATTCTGGTGCTGAGATGGGTGA
>CAZFLA010000177.1:5642-6571 GCA_964519405.1 uncultured bacterium | reverse complement strand
GAAGTAGACGAAATGATACCCCTCTCTGAATATGCTGAAGGCGCTATGAAGCGTGAGATACCTAATCAGCCTTTGTTGACGATCATAGACGACGCTTGCAATGATTGCGTAAAAACACAGTATTTCATCACCAATGCCTGCCGCGGCTGTTATGCACGGCCTTGCATGGTGAACTGTCCCAAAAAGTGTATTAGCTTCAATGAAGGTCAAGCCCACATCAACGTGGACGAATGTGCGAACTGCGGAAAGTGTATGCAAGTTTGCCCTTACCATGCGGTTCTTAGGGTGCCGGTCCCTTGCGAAGAGGAGTGCCCCGTCGGGGCAATCAGTAAGCAGAACGGCAAAGAGACGATCAACGAATCAAAATGCATTTCGTGCGGACGGTGTATCGCAGCATGCCCGTTTGGTGCCATCATGGACCGATCCGAAATTGTTGATGTTATCAAGCACCTAAAGACGAACTGTAAATTGGTGGCGTTGATCGCTCCGTCTATTGTTGGTCAGTTTAATGCTTCGATGGAGAACATCGTAGGTTCGCTTAAGCAAATAGGATTTGATGTTGTTGCGGAAGTGGCCTATGGAGCAGGAGTGGTTGCTCAGCGTGAAGCCGCGGAGCTAGTTGAAAGGCTAAAGGGCGGCGCTCCGTTTATGACGACATCATGCTGCTCAAGCTATCTTCAAGCGGTGAGCAAGCATGTGAAGTCTATGAAGCCGTATGTGTCCCATACATGCACACCAATGCACTACACCGCTGAGATAGCTGCTCAGCAGTATCCCGATGCGATCCGTGTTTTCATAGGCCCATGCATATCTAAGAAGCGTGAGGCTGCTGATGACCCGCTTGTAGACTACACCCTGACCTTTGAGGAGATTGGCTGCATGTTTGTGGCTAAGGGTATCTCGGTGGAGGAGACAGAGCCTGTCACGGC
>CAZFLA010000177.1:677-5632 GCA_964519405.1 uncultured bacterium | reverse complement strand
TATCCCTGCGCAGGGTGTGGGGCTAGGCTTTCCAGTGAGCGGTGGGGTAGCCTCTGCTGTCAGGGAGATGCTCGATCAGACTGAAGGTGAGCCCATTGACTTGCGCCCTGAACTGGTTGATGGGATCACTAAGAAGAGTATGCGCAGCTTGTCTGCATACGCCAAAAAGGGCGGTGATTTTAACTTCCTGGAAGTGATGGCATGTGAAGGCGGATGCGTGAATGGCAGCTGCACGATCAGCAGCTCCAAATCAGCCGCGCGCAAGGTGGCTGAACGCCGACAGGTGTAGTCGGGCAGCACTGGCTGCCCGACTACTCACTGGTCCTACAGTGGGGTTGCTGAGGTGGCTGTCCAGGGGGTGAATGCACCGAGTGTATGTGTCTTGATTTTGCGGCAGTAGATACCATTCGCTGTGAATGCAAACAGCATGTTAAGCTCGCGGCCGCCGATGCACACGCTATACACACGTTCGCCAGGTACCGGGAGTATCACCTGACACGGCCCATCGTCAGCGCAGACCTGAATTCCCATTCTGGTTGCTGCAAATAGGTGTCCTTCGCGGTCATAGCACAACGCGGTTGTGCCGGCGTCGTCGTCGCTGTCGTCGACATGCAGCCAGAAGAATCGCTCGGTGTTCGTCAAGGCGTCCTTATCTGTCAGTTGCGCGCTGTATATCCATTTGGACTTGTTATCTGCGATCGCCAGCAGCCATCTGTCGGGTCTAAGAGCTAACCCCGATGCCGCTTTTCCTAATGTGGTTACTGATGATACTTTGCCGTTATTGATATGCCAGCACAGCCCCTGCTGGGTTGCTGCTTGATACCCGGTGGCATAAAATCCGCCATCGGGAAGCGCCATCAAATAGCTGCCGAAGACACGCGATGCGTAAGTCGTCACTGCACCAGAAGCGCTGATCTGAAAGAGCTTGCCTGTTTTCGCAGAGACCGCGTATAATTCGTCTTTCGCATCAACGCAGATACCAGAGGCGTTGTGAGCATTTGATGCATAGACGCTGACTTTACCATCCAGTCCAAGTTTACATATGGCATTCTTCTTGCCGTCTACATAAAATACCTCGCCTTTGGAGCTGACCGCAGAAGAGGTTACTTGGGTCTCGATGCTCGCTGTGCGTGTCCAACCCTCATTCTCAATGATGATATCCTGAACACGCGGCGCGCTAGCGCCAGTTTCAACCCGTTTAGGCCAATCCTTCCAGAGGTAACGCATTCCTTCGGCCAAGCCGGCTGGACCCCAGTATACACCGTGACCACCATCGTAAATATGGAATGAATAATGGTAACCCGAGAACTTCAGGCTTTTATCCATCTCCATATCCAGCAGCGTCCAATCACCTGCGCAATTTTCCATATCCTGGGTGCCAGTGGTCAGGTAGGCGCGGATGGGTTTTGCTTCAGTTTTACGGATGAGCGTGGGCAGCTCATGTCCGCCGCGAAAGGCCACGAAACTGCCGCTATTGGCGAAAACTCGCTGAAACATGTCGGGGCGATGCCACGCCGCATTGAATGCGCAGATACCTCCGCTGGAAACCCCGCCGATGCAGTGGTCATTGCCATCTGACGAGATGTTTAGGTGTTCTTTCCTCTTCACATATGGCAGCAGTTCCTCGGTAATGAACCGCACATAGTTGTCATTCACGGCATCATACTCGAAGTCACGGTTACGCCGTGCATTGGTATTCATACCTGTTGGCTGAGGTAAATACCCTGGCTGTACAAACAGACCTATGGTAATGGGCATCGCTTTGTCAGCGATGAGCTTGTCGAACACTCTGCGTTCGAAACCTGCAAAGCCGTCTTGCTGAACGTATAAGCACGCAGGTTTTGAGGCATCATATTCGGCGGGAATATATACCCAGTAGTGCCGTACGGTGCCAGGATATATCTTGCTCTGGGTGTAATCGCCTTCAAGCAGTTTCCCTTGTGGCAGCTCTACTGGGAAACCATTTTTGACCGGTGCGATGTTCCACTGAAGGTGTTCGTCACCCATGTTATAGTCCCACAGATCAATCTGAGCTCCAGGCTGTTTTGCTCCTCCCAGGTCATCGATTCCCTTTTTGAGGTCAAGTTTGGAAAGTATGCTGCATCCGCCAAAGCTGTTCTGCTTGATGAGCCACTTCTGGCCGTCTGTGTTCCGGTATTCCGACAGAACAAGCCGAGTTCCGTTGTTGGTGTTGTTATCCGCTACCGTGATCGCAAGCTGCTTTGCTGCCGATGGGTGTATGACGACAAATCCCTCTTCGCAAGGCTCAAAAAGCCACATCTGAGATGGTTTGTTTTGCGGCACACTAATGGTGATGATTGAACCTTCGGATACAGCACTGTCCGTCGGTTCTAGCAGCAGGTTTTGAGCACTGTCTGGAATGATATATTGGTCGCCTTGAGGGCATGTAATTGATGGATCTTGGGCAGATGCCCCCGATGCACAAAGACTTGATATTAACATGGTTACACTCCACATGATTGCGAATTTTGAGAACATAGTAACCCCCTGAGCTGATTGTAACATGATGGTGAGTAGGCTGGGGGTGTGTGTGTGGAGCAGTGTGGTGATTTGCGAAAAAAGGGCAGCTTAACGCTGCCCTCCGGTTGTTGTTACTTAGCCTTTATGGCTTGGTCGAGTGCTGCTGCGTATTCTTTTGGCGGACGGTAACCAACTATCGATTCTTTGGCGAGATACTTACCAGATTTGCTGATAAGAATCGTGGTTGGGAACCCTTGCAGCTCGTATTTCTGAGCCGCTTTCGCCTCGTCTTCGGTGGTTGATTCCTTATCTGTCATGTCAGCTAGAAGGAACACCATCTGCTTTGCTTTCGCTTGTACGGTTTTGTCTGGGAAGGTTTCTTGTTCCAGTTTCTTACAGTAGCCGCACCATTTAGCCGTGAAAAATATGGCGACAGGCTTTTTTGCTTTGGTAGCCTTAGCCAAGGCCGCTTCGGAATACTGTTCCATCTTAATAGTAGGAGCGCTTTCCTTGCGAGGACCTTGCGCATCGGCGACAGCATTGCTGATCAGCGGAACCGCCACGATGGCTGCCAACAGCGCTGCGAGGATCGGGTGCTTCAGTTTCATGTTGATCTCCTTCTTGTGTCGTTTATTTGGTAATTTGTTGAATTCGTTGTATAAACTTATTCGCCGGTTCAAATCCCGTTAGCCGAAGGTTTTGGCGTTCGGCTCCTTGACCGTCTATGAATATTACTGTAGGAACTCCCTTAACAGAGTATTTCGCCTTAAGCTCCCTTGCGAAGGCGTTACTATCTGTAGTTAAGTTTACCTTGAGTGCAGTCGTTTTTGATAGCAACTGTCTTATCTGCGGGTCACTAAATGTCTGTTCGTCGAGTTCTTTACACGGGATGCACCAGTCTGCATAAAAGTCGAGCACGACGGGTTTATGAGCGGATATCGACTGCTCATACGCCGTTGGCGTATATGGCTGCCACAGGTTTGGTAGATCCGCCTGAGATTCTGGTGCCGGTTTCAACATCCACACAGCGGCGGCAACCGCTGTAAGCCCTAGCGCCTTTTTGAACAGGCTAAAGCCCCGTAGTTGAGCTGCATTTTTATCGAACAGATTGAGATATATTCCGCTTAGGGCTATGACCGCAGCAAATGTCCAATGCCAATGATCTGGCAAAATGGGTTGAACTAAGTAGACTGCGGTGCACAGGAGCAGCAAGCCGAATACACGCTCAACGGCGATCATCCATGCTCCGCTTCTGGGCAGCGACTTTAGCTGGCTGCTGAAAGCTCCTAGCACTAAATAGGGGGCACCCAGTCCAAGGCCTAGGGTAAAGAACAACCCAAAGCCCAGTCCGATACTCCCTGAGGTGCTAACGGCTGTTGCTAAGGCGACCACAACCGGACCGACACACGGAGCGGCAGCAATGCCAACGAGTAAGCCCATTAAAAACGCCCCTAGGTAACCACCACGCAGCTTGCTTTGGTTACGCCAACTTGCGGGCATTTGAATTTCGTACAGCCCGAACATACTGAGCGCAAGCAGCACCAGGATGAGCGCGAAGCCACCCACAACCCATGGATTTTGCAGTTGAAAGCCGAAAGTCTTACCCAGAATCGCTGCTGCTGTGCCCAAAGATGCATACATGATGGCCATACCAAGCACATAAACCGCAGATAGACTGAGCTGTTTACTGAGGCTGTCAGCAGACTGCTTGGCAAAGAATGCGATGGTGATAGGGATGATTGGATACACACATGGCGTGAGGTTCAGTAAAAGTCCTAATAGGAAGATAAGCGGAATCGCAACACCCATTCGGCGGCTGCTGAGCAAATCTGTTAGGCGATCACCCGTCGCCGGTGTCGGTTCGGGGGTCGGTGCAGACGACCCACTGGCAGTGCTTAACAGTGAAGCCGGTATGACTGCCGACATCTGCACTGTTTGAGGGGCGTAACACGACTGGTCATCACATGCCTGATACTGCAGGCTGATGTGTATGGCATTGCTCTTCGGTTCGCCTACGATACTTACAGGCACTTGAATCAGCTGAGTGCCGGTGTATACCGCAATCTTCTTGCTGCCCGTAAAGGCGAATGACACCATCTGCGGTTTGGGGTAGGTGATTTGCGCAGGCTTAACGCTCTTATCCGCTTTCAGCGTGATACTAGTAGGTATCAAATATTCTTCAGAGGCGGGATTTGCATTTACATGGTATGGCGGTTTGATCTTCATCTCGACTAGCAATGCGAAACCGCCATTCGATGACTTAACTACTGCAGCCGAATACCTAATGGCGTCTTTCGGTAAAGACTGAGCCCAAGCTGTCTGAGCTAACGTCACTGTCAGCATGATGATGATTAACTGAGCTAGTTTATGTATGTATCGCAAAACGACTACCTCCGAATTATTAGACCCCTGACAACACGGTTTGGTCACACCTACCCAAATTAACTGGTATACAAAGCCGCTATGGATGGAGG
>CAZFLA010000177.1:0-667 GCA_964519405.1 uncultured bacterium | reverse complement strand
AACTGCGCGCCTTAACCGCGATGACAGCCATGGCGACTCCAGCGACAAATGATCCCAGCACCTCGGGAATAGGCTTACCCATATGCATCGCCGCGAAGACCACAGCCTGCAGAATGATGCCCGCCCAACCGCATAGCCGCCATGCGGAATGGGTAAAGTAACCGCGGAAGAACAGTTCCCAACTAAACAGATACATGCTGTATAGAACCAAATGGTAGATTAATGGCCATCCGCCAACGGCTGCAGGAGCATAAATTGGGTAATAGTTTCGGAAGTCGGGGCGTGCGCTCACAAACATAATAACCGGCAGCATGACTGCCGTAAAAATCCCGTAAAACTTCCAGCTCCAAGCCGCGCCTAGTTCAAAACCGAACTGCATCTTTTTCACCGCTAAAGGCAGCACGATAATGAGGGGCAACAGCAACAGAGTGTGACTGACAAGAAGGAACTGTTCATAACGTCCTTCTCCCGCAGGCAACCGCGGCCACACCTTCATGATGTTTTGAGAAAAGAGGAACAGAATCACCATGAGAACGACACATAATAGTGTAATGACGGTATCCCATGCTTTCGTTTGCGTGGTCTTTAATTGCGAACATTCACTGGTCATGTGATTATTCCGTATCATATAAGTATGAAATTTGCTGATTATCCTTTTCGTGCAGAA
>CAZFLA010000176.1:0-6720 GCA_964519405.1 uncultured bacterium | reverse complement strand
AGTGAAGAACACTCTAGATCGTTGTCCGCATTTAGGTATTCCATCTGGTCACATAGATAACCAGAAGGCGTTTATTATATACGCTTGGAACGAGTATGGAGAAGGCGGTATTGTGGCACCAACTCAAGGCGAACAGTTAATGAAACTCAAATGCATTGATAAAGTATTCGGTCATCAAAGCGATATAGGGGAGAAGTAACTCATGAACACACTCCGCATGATATGGATTGGGTTAATTGTGGCAGGATTGATGATCATTAGTCAAACCTCGAGTTTGGCTGCTGGGAAAGTCATCAAAACATGGAATTTCGATAAAGATACCGAGGGATGGACAGTCGGTCATGACTGCAGCATGTCTGTTGCCGATGGAATACTTCATATCGTCAATAGTGATATCGAGCCTTATATTCATGGACCGAAAACGGCTGTAAATGCTCCGTTTGTGGTAAAGATGCGCGTTAAATCGACCAGTGCAGGTCAAGCACGTCTATATTGGTCAGTTAAGCTGCCATCTTTGGTGTCATCAAGCTTTGGAGAAGAAGCCGTTGTCTACTTTGACGTGAAACACGATGGGCAGTGGCACGACTATTCTATACCAATTGATATAGATGGTATCATCACCCAACTGCGTCTCGATCCAGGCAAGGGTGTTGGTCAGTTCGATGTTGACAGCATTGTGTTGGAGACTCTTGATGCAGATAGTGTCGGAGGGGCGGTGTCTGCCAAGCTTCCTCCCGTTGTATCAGTTGCGAATGGACCACTTAATGTGAAGCTGGATACCAAGAAGCATGAATACACCATTACAGACAGCCGCACAAAGCGAAAATGGGTCACTGCTTCTGCTGGTTCCATGCGGTTGGTAGACATCCGCAAGTTGTCGGCTAGCAGTATGCAGCTTAAGCTTGTCGATAGAACCCAACAAGCCGAATACACATGCATGGTTAACGTCACAAAACAGGCTTCTGTGCAGTTCAAACTGTTTGCCAAGAATTTGCAGATGAAGATCTCGCGGGTCAACTACCCACCGCGCCTTCAAAGCGACCTTAAGAATGGCGCGGTCGTGCTGACATCACGCTGCAACGGTCTACTAATCGATCAAAAAGACAAGAAATTCCCAACGCGTAGTTTTGGCTGCTACAACAATCTGGGGCTTGATATGCCGTGGATTGGCGTAACAGACAATAAGACCGGAGAGGGCGTGATGGCCCTGTTCGAGACGGCAGACGATGTGTATGTGGACCTTCGAGATGATCTTGAAGGGCGAATGTGGCCGCAGATCCGATGGGCTCCATCTATGAGTCATTTTGCATACCCAAGGAGTATGAGCTGGTATTTCACCGATCAGGGTGGATACGTCGCCATGGCTAAGCAGTTTCGGCAGTATGCCAAGAAGGTCGGACTGTATAAGTCGTTAGCTCAGAAAGCAAAAACACTGCCGAAGGTTGAGTGGCTGCGAGGAGCTGCTTTGATATGGGGTGCAACAAGCAGTGAGGAGTTTGCTCTGCAACTAAAGGCTGCGGGTATCAACCGTGCGATGATCTATGGACGTCCCTCCGCAGAGCAGATACGCAAAATCACACAGCTTGGATACCTCACCGGCGAATACGACTGTTACACGGATATTCTGGAGGGTGAGGTCGGACAAGGCCGCGACAACATCAAAGAACGAGCCTATTATGACAGTCAAGGTAGTCCAGCACCTGGCTGGCGCACTCTTGAGGGGCTTCAGTTCTATACCCGCTCCAGTTCTCAAGCCCTCCGTGCAGCTGATAGCTATGTGCCCGCCATACTGAAGGAATTTCCATTTACTGGCAGGTTCCTCGATGTGTCTGCCGCAGTGGATCTTTATGAAGACTATAGCCCTCTGCACAAGTTCGATCGCCGCCAGGATCTGCAGTATCGACGGCAGCTCTATCTCTATATGACCAACAAGGGTTTAGTGGTCGGAGGTGAGCATGGTAAAGCGTGGAATGCCGATATCCTTGATTATAACGAGGGTATGGCCAGCGGACCATTCTGGTGGGAAATGCCTGCGGGTTACCTAAAACCGCCAACATCACGCAGTGAAATTGAAGCGAACTATCTTCGATATGCAGCTGTATACAACTACCAGGTTCCGTTATGGGAGTTGGCGTTTCATGATTGTGTTCAATCAGCATGGTATTGGGGCGACTCTAGCGACTATTATTATGCGGTCGCTCCTGAGATATGTGACCGCAAAGAACTCGCCAACATGCTCTACGGAACAATGCCCTTAATGTGGGCTAATAACCTAGGGTATGGCTGGGATCGGAACCGGTCTCGATTCATCGAGACTTACTGGAAGACCTGCCGATTGAATAATGTGTTGTTCGGCCAGGAGCTTGTGAAGCACGAGTTCCTGAGCGCAGATCGGCAGCTGCAGCGATCGACATTTGCGAATGGTGCTGTAAGTGTGGTAAATTTCGATACGAAACCTCGTGCTTACGGCAAGATGATGCTTGCGGTAAACGGCTTCTATGTCACTGCTCCTGGCTTGGTTCAGTCTAAGCTCATGGTGGGTCATGAGGCTGTGACCAGTGTCACCGATAAAACACACTACTGGGTTCAGACAAACAGCCTGAAAAAAGTTGGCGACATTAGTGTTAACGGCAAACTTGGTTTGTTCAAATACACCGACAACCAGTGGAATGTGGTTGTCGACAGCAAGCAAGCAGCAACTATCAAGCTGACAAATATCATTCCGTTGCCTAAACAAAAGCAATACCGCATTTTTGAGCTGAAGCAGAATGGTCAGTTGTCCGTTGAGCTTCCGCATGCTGTGTCGGGTGGTATGCTCACTGTTCCTGCCGGAGAGGGGCTGCGCTTATATGGTATCTGTACGTTAGCCGATAACCAAGTCGTAATGGCGCCTCAAGCAGGGATGATCGAGCCCAACGAGACTATTAGTTTATCGTCTGGAATTGCAAACGCTGAGATTCGCTACACGACAGATGGCATGACGCCTTCGTTAAGCTCTGCTAAGTATACCAAACCTATCACCTGCGACTTTCGGGTGCTTAAAGCGGCTTTGTTTGTTAACGGTAAACAGATCGGCAGTATCACCACAGGTGAATACCGACGCTTAGCATATGTTAGCCCGATATGTAAGTGCGGTGAGCCGGCTGTTAGTGCCACGATATCGGTGAAGGGTGCGCGGCGCATGAGCTTGGTAGTTGACGATGCAGGAGATGGCCCATCAAATGATAGGGCGATATGGGCAGATGTCAAACTGTTCGATAACGATGGTCGGATGTCATATGTCAGCGACATGAAGCCTAATAAAGTGGCGCAGAAGGAAAACCTCGTCGCATACAATGAGACCTTCGACAAAAAGCCATTGGGCATTGGTAAAGATACTTACACAAAAGGCATCAGCACGCATGCCGACTCTGATATTGAATACCTAGTAGATGGTAAATACGACCGACTGGAAATGAAGGTTGGTTCGGATGCTGTCATCGCAAACACGGGGCAAGGCAGTATTCGGTTCAAGGTTATACTCGACTAAAGCGCGGATTTGCGTGATTTACTTGAAGGCCGGGTGTTAAATCATCCGGCCTTACTTTTACATATCATGATAAACAGTGCAAAAATCCAAGTAAAAATACTATGTTTTTGTAAAAAGTAGTATAAATCGATACGTATTTGCGTGAAGGTGTGCAATAATTGGGGCAGTAACTGCCGCAAAGTTGGGCAGACAACCTAACCCGGAGGGAAGGGTATGATGTCTCTGTTATCTACCTGCGTCGTCGCTGCTGCTTGTGTTCAAGCCGCAGTCTTATCACCAACACTTACCTATACATCGACCAGCGGCCAAAGCGGCAACTTCACAAGTTCGATCACTACTATCCCAGGAACAGACATACCAGGAACTGACATACCAGTTAACTCATCGGAACAACAAATCGCGATGACACTTAGCACCGCCAGGTTTAAGAACGGAAGCATTACCTACCACCTCACCGTAAATGGCTCTAGTGAAAACAGCCGGTTAGGTCTACGGTTGAATGTCGGATCAAGTAATAAAGCGACTTTTACGATTACTGGCGATAATGTTGCTGGCGGAGGCACCAATTTCAGTTATACGCTCACAAAGGTGTTGTCAGCTCCTCCTTACATACACAAGACGGTTCATGGTCAACACATCACCATTACGATAACCAATGTTGCTTCAACAACCACTAACAATTCATGGGTGGTGCTCGATGTTGCGGAGGCGCCGCAGGTTGGCTGTACGGGACTGATCAACCCTGTATATACATCAATGACGCATCTAGATGCGATCGACAACCAAGACTATACGGACACTGATCCGTTCAAAGCTGGCACGCAAATAACGCAAAATGGAACACTTACTCTGAAATATGCGGTTAATCCCGTGACATGCTCACGCGATAACATGTTTCCTGAGATTATCTATAACGGCTGCACTTATCTTGCACAAGCTTCCATATATGATGACATCATTTACTGCCGTCGTATTGTGACACTGAAGAGCTCGGGAAGCACTTATCCGTTCTATGACAGCGGGGAAGGGGAACTCACCACGATTCCCGCAGGTGAACTAAGTGCGGATGTAAATATCGGTAACCTCAGCGAAGCCCGTGTTGCGGCTGTACCATCGCTACCCAGTGGAAGCTGGTTTAATTCACAGTATCAAGTGAGCCTTTATACGAATGTAAATCCAAACCCGTCTGGTGATCCTATCTACAGCATGTTCCATGATGAAACGGGCCCCGAGTCCGAGCAACAGATTCAGATACTAAGCCGTCCTACAGTGGTATGTCCAGGATTAGATTCTGCAGAATTTCGTCGGGCTTACCCTACAGAGGTCCCGATTACCGTTAAGTTCGGCGAGACACCTGCAGCCGGAAAGATGATTAAGATACTTGACGGCACAGGGACGATAGTCTGCACCAGGATATTGGATGAACATGGTGCGGCAGCCGTTCCTATTCTGTTGCCAAGTAACTTTACCGATACCAGCTTCTCCAGAACCATACAGTGGGAGAGTGATGAGCCGGAATGGAACTCTGTGTACGAAATCAAGGGGGGATTAACGGCTACAAACGACTACAGCAACTGCATCGCAGGTAAGCTCTCACTAGAAGGCGGCTACAGCAGACTCGGCGACATTGCGTGCATGTTCCGGTTTCAAAAAGTGGAAGGCGACAATGTTGTCTCCACTGAGTATCGCTATCCGGTTATACTAGATAACGGCAACTATAGTTTGTATGACATTACACCGGGCACTTATCGCATACAAATCACCCCTATTCTAGTTACCGAGGGTTCACCCACAGCACAGAGATGGCTTAGCATATCATTAGCTGAGCAGATATTTACCAGCACCACTGTTAGTTTGAACAACGATGGATCATTACTATCGGGTGATATATCCGATGGCACAGGGTTGGGTAATCGCGATAATGAAGTGAATCTAGCAGATCTGCTGGCACTAGTGGCGAAGTTCGGTACGAATGCGCGAAGTATAAGCTGGGCAGATGAACCTGATCTTGATTCCGATGGTGAAATCACACTCTTTGACGTGATGGTGATCGATAGGAACTGGATGGCATCCGGTTCAGAATGAGTATCTGCGTACATGCAGATAGACCTTCCGTTTTGGCTTCATCGCGTATAAACTGTTCTTAGTGACAGCCGTGACTGCGCATATGCGTAGTCACGGCTTTAGGGCATCACACACATATGGAGTGAAAACATGTCTGCCGATTATACGCAGTTTATCAATGCCATCACACGCAAAGAACGTCCAAATCATCTGCCCGCATATGAGCACGTAGCCAGTGCGGGGTTCATCAGCCGTCGCCTCGGTAAAGACATCAACTCTGTGCCGACAGGCAGCGTTGAGTATTGGAAGATGTATGTGGATTTTTGGCTTGGCATGGGTTTTGATGTGGTACCAATGGAGATTCCGCTCAAGCTGACGCTGGGTAACCTCGGTTCATCCGGTGCTAGTTTTGGAAGTGAGGCTCGTGTGGTGATCAGCAGTTGGGATGACTACGAGCGATACTGTTGGCCGGACATTGATGATCCGTTGGATTTTGGCCAGTTTGACATCGTCGCGGGGTTGCTGCCAGAAGGTGTTCGGATCGTGGGTGGTGTGTGCATGGGACCATATGAATGGCTTTCCGAAATGATGGGCACGATGGGGTTGTCGTATGCATTAGCCGATGAGCCTGAGTTGGTGGCCGCGGTTGCTGAGCGAATTGGACAGCTGCATATCAGTGCTGACCAACGGATTGCTCAGATGGATGCCGTCTGTGCTCTGCGTCAAGGTGACGATCTTGGGTTTAACTCTGCTACTTTCTTAAGTCCGGATTTACTTCGTAAGCTGATATTCCCTACCTACAAACAGATGGTGGCTGCAGCTCATGATAACGGAAAGCCTTTTGTGTATCATTCCTGCGGTAACCTAAGCTTGGTTTATGATGAGCTAGTTGACGAAATTCATATTGATGCAAAACACTCATATGAGGAAAAAATCACTCCTGTTGAGGTATTCAAAGCGAGGTATGGCGATCGCTGCACACCTATGGGCGGTCTTGATGTTGATTTCATCTGCCGACGCAGTGAAGAAGAAATCCGTGCCTATACACGCTCCAAGATAGATGCATGCTACGCTGATGGCTTTTATACAATAGGCGATCCAATCGTTACGCCATTCGTTGATAAGTT
>CAZFLA010000175.1:0-6868 GCA_964519405.1 uncultured bacterium | reverse complement strand
CGATGATGCGCACCATGAACGCCGATGAAGCGGTGGATATGATCGTGCAAGATCAAATGAACGCCAAAATCAGCAGTTTCGTGAAGGAGATCCCTGCGCCCAAAGGGTTTGAATCTAAACTAGCTGATATGCAGCCGGCCTTCAACAAGAAAGCCGTTTACGTAGTGTTCAGCGCGGTGCCCACATGGGCATCCGCCGGCGGATTGAACCTGAAGGAGCTGGTCGCCAACCCCAACCTCATCAACGAAAATACACTGAATGAACAGATGAGCTCCACCATCTACGTAGATTGGTGGAATACTATCGCAAAGATGCCGCTAGAAGAAGGTGTCAAGGCACAAAAGATGATGGGGAACATTCTGGATTATGTAGATGCTGCAGAGTATGGCAAGTGGACCATGGAAGCCTGGAAATACATGGACAACAGCTCACCCCAGGTGATGGAAGCTAAAATCAAGCGATCCAATGACATAATGGAGCTTGATATACAAAATGGTAAGCGCGCAGAGGACTTCATTAAAATAACTAAAGTATACGTGTCGAATGCCAACGGCCATGAGGAAGAGCTCAAGCTGGAAGCGCAAAAGCGGATGGAAGACAGGTATGTCAAAATGGTTGCCGATTCGATAGCACAGGGAGAACCTGTCGCTATTCTATCGGAATGGGCCAAACGGTTTGGCGCGACAATCATCGTTGATTCTAGCTTAGTAAATAGGGTGATTATCGACCCTAATGCGAAGACTGTGGAACAAGCACTTACCAATGCGCTGAAGCCATATCCAAACGTTGGCTGGCGCAAGATATACTTGCGAGCTAAGACCAAGATGCCCAAGCCAGAACGTTTGGCAGCCATGGTGCGCACCATCACATACATGGAAGCAACCGGGCTGATCATGGTCAATGACAAATCTCAGAAGATGAGCAGTTTCGTGAAGTCTGTTGATGTGGAATCGGACTACGAGTCGGGTTTGCCATCCATGAATCCACCATTCGATGCTTCTGCGATCTACGTTGTTTATAACGCACAACCAGATTGGGCTGCGAAAGACGGGCTCAACTTGCTAGACATCACTGCCGATCCGGGCCAAATCGATGTCAACGCCATTCCCGTCACCACGATGAATACACTACAACAGCGGATATTCAGCGTCATGGGAAATATGGATGGTAAATCGCGTGCTCTGGTTATGAAAGGGATGCTTGAGGCATGGGATCATATGGATGCACGTGCTTTTCGCAATATGAGCTGTGTCAACGAAGTGGTCAGAGAACGCATGACGCCAGAAGAAATGGACGTGCAGCAGCAACAAAGCAAGCCCATCATTGATGTCTTCCGTGAGGGAGGCGTGCCCATAAGTGAGCCTGAAAAGTAGCTTGCGCGGGATAATTCGGAGGTGTCTGGAATGAAAACTAGCTGCGCCGTGTTCTTTATGATCGTGTGCACTTCTATCTGCTATGCTCAAGCACCTCTGCAAGCACCTGCAGCACAGCAGACGGTGAGCGTCGCGCCCCCTGCTGACGGCAAGCCCATCGGCGATGTGCTTGCCGATTGGGCCAAGGCACACGGCCAGCAACTGGTGATGGAGCCGAGCCTTAAGGCAGCAGTCAAGATCGAATCGCCAACCGCCTCATTCGAAGCTGGACTAGACTCGGCACTCGCGCCGTATAAAAACATCGTGTGGCGTAAACTCTACCTGCGCGAGGAAATGAAGCTGCCTCAAGCGGCGCGTTTAGCTGCGATGATGCGCACCATGAACGCCGATGAAGCGGTGGATATGATCGTGCAAGATCAGATGAATGCCAAAATCAGCAGCTTCGTGAAGGAGATCCCTGCGCCTAAAGATCTCGAATCCAAACTAGCTGACATGCAGCCGGCCTTCAGCAAGAAACTTGTCTATGTGGTGTTCAGCGCGGTGCCCACATGGGCATCCGGCGGCGGATTGAACCTTAAGGACTTGGCAGCTAACCCTAATCTCATCAACGAAAACACACTTAACGAACAAAGTGCCTTCAGCATCAACAAATCGATCTGTGAAGCCATTGCGCGTATGCCTGAAGCCGAACGGGGCAAAGCGCTGCGCAGCATCGGCGAGATATCGGGCTCGGTGAATCCGGTTGAGATGGCCAACTGGATGGTAGATGCCTGGAAGCTGATGGACAACTCATCAGAAGCCGCGAAGCAGGCTGCCATGCGCCATGGGGAAGAAAACATAGAATTGATGCTTCAAGACGGCATGAAGCCCATCACATATACCACCGCGGGCACACTCGATCAAGCCAATGCCGACTTGCTGGCCAGATCGGAGCTGCGTGGTCAGCCTATCGCGGCTGTGTTGGCGGAATGTGCCAACAAATTCCATGCCAATATCATCGTCGATCCGTCGCTATTTGACCGTATCAAGCTGGATCCCAACGCCAACACGGTCGAACAGGCGCTCACACTCGCTCTAAAGCCCTACCCCAATATCTCCTGGCGCAAAGTGTACCTACGGTCGAAAACAAACCAGCCCAAACCCTACCGCCTGGCTGCGATGGCGCGCACCATGGCTTTGATGGAGGCCACAGGTCTTATCAACCTGAACGCAAGGAGCGGCAAAATGAGCTGCTTTGCGAAATCCGTTGATGTGCCATCCAACTTCGAAGCCTCGCTATCCAGCATGAACCCGCCATTTTCGCCATTACCGCTATACATTGTGTATAACGCCAAACCAAACTGGGCTTCAGCCGACGGCAGCAGCCTGCTGGATGTCACCGCTGATCCCAGCGGGATCGCCGACAGCGGCATGACCATCGACGCCATGAAGGCAATGAGCAATCGGCTATACACATCACTTGCCAAGATGGAGCCAACAGCCAGAGCACATGCTTTGAAGGGACTGTTGGAATCACTGGACAACTGTGAGCCACGCACGCGCTATATGATGTTTAAGGATTCACAGGCGTCAAACGCCGTCAGAACACCTGAGGAGCAGGATGTCGACAAGCAGCAAATGACGGACTTCATCAACGCTCTGCATGATAAAGGGATCGACACCGGCACGCCCCCATCGCGCTAACCATCCGTTGTGTTGGCCAGAACACCCTGCGTATACCATATGCCATATGGGTGATGCCGACGGATTTCACTCAGCTGCATAGGCCGAATATGTGTATCGTTAATGTCATCATAATGCCGTTATACGGCCTATGTGCTTATCGAACCTGAACAGATTTCCGGGATTTGTATTGACATTATGCAAAACCATACCATTTTCTTAACTACCTCTGGTATACTCATGACAATGCGGCCTGTAAACGACTATGCCGTGGCAGTCAGCCACCACGCGAAATGCTAAGCTCAACCGGCTGCAGCGAAGCCGTAAGCGAAAACTACTGAAGAACCCATCTTGACAGCATGTTTTTTGACTGTGATTAGGAGTAATGTTGATGAAATCACCGATTGCGCTCGTTTCGATCGTTGCGGCTTCGCTCGCGTGCAGCCTTCAGGCTCACGCTGTCATTTCCGAATCACAAGCCTTTCAAGCCGTGCGCGACTTCATAGGCAACCAGAATGCTGTGGTTACATATGCGGATTCCGATACAACTGGTCCCACATTATTCGAACCCACAGATAGTTTTCTCGATTTTTGGTCCAATCGAGCATCAGCATACAGGCTAGCGTCTGGGGCATATGAATATAGGGTTAATGCTGATAACGGGGCCATTGAAAGCATTATGGTAACCAGTGATCTGGATGTCTATCCAGGTGATGCACTCAACGCGGAAACTATATGGAGTAAGTTCCCACAGTTACCTCGTGCTCAAATGCAGCAAAAGTTAAATAATCCTGACGCAGAGAGTTGGTATCTCCGATATGCAGATGGAACATGGTGCCATCCTGTTAAAATGACATTTTGGAGAAACGAACAGGGGCTTATCGATATGGTAACAACGAAATGCCAACCTCTTTCTTTACCATTACCTACACCTTCAATGACATCACAACAAGCACAAAATATTGCACAAACAATTGCCGGATCATATGCTTATATTGATATCTACGGTAATTTGAACACCAGGCCTTACTATGATGTCGCAGATATCTCCGGGATAATCTGGCGGCTTAATGCACAAGGAAATCCCGAGGCCGTCTATGAACTCGACTACATCATTTCGGCAGATCCTGCGGTCAATGCATCGTGGCTTGATGAGAACTCGACTCATGGGGCGATTGATTTCGGTATATATCACGTGTTCGTGAATGCCATGACGGGTGCGATCATCTACTCGGATGTTTCCGTGTTCTACAGTGCCAGCGAAACAAAATCTCACTCATCTAGTAAGGCCGGTAAGACTAAAGCAGCCGGTATCAAAACCATAACACGCGTGGTGCCCTTGCCATGCCTCCAAGCCCTCGCCAAGGGCCACAAGCTCAGCGCGATGGCGGGTGAGAAGGCCTTCACACTGGACGGCAAGCGGGTGGCGCTGCCATCCAAGATCACGGCGAAAGCGGGCACGCTCTACCTGCCCTGGCAGTCGCTGAAGAGCCTGCCCGACGTAAAGTGCAGCTACGATGCCAAGCTCAACCGACTGGATATCACCACAGCCCAGGCTGCAGCAGAGCCTGCGGCTAAGGCGAAAGTCAGTGCAATGATGAAGCCAGCCAAATAGCAGAACGGTCTGATAGGCAAAGGAGAACTGACAATGCATAAAAAGACTACCCATACATTAATGTTCATTGTCTTCGCCATGGTTAGCATCACAACATGCTGCCATGCGCAGTTATTGACAATTGATCAAGCCACGACAATTATTAGGCAGTGGTTGGGTAAACCTAACTGGCAGCCTACCTTTAGCCAAGAAGACTCCTATCAGTGCAGTTGCGGTACGATGCGACCTGTATTTTCGATGCGAAATTCGACTGATGTTATCCATATCGATCGACAGTCACATAACATAATAGATTGGTCATCAGGATTTGACGCCAACGACAACAACGATGATCCGCAAGTACTAGAGGCTGCGTTTAATGCATGGGCACCATCGCATTTGCCGTCAGCATTCCTCGCCAAGATGGTTCGGTTAACACCGCATTTATGGACATATAGACAGACAAATGGGATTAGGCACTTAACTACAGGCATCTGCATTACAGTAAATCTTCAAGGACAAGTTAATTCCGCTGATATCTACGACTGCGAGTTACCTGATTATACTGGCAACATACCTGTAACCTCTGCTCAAGCGATGCAAATCGCCGGTAACTGGGCATCCACTATGTATTCCGGTGCGACTGTCGAGCTTACTTGGCCGCAGCAATCAAATCTCCCGTATTACGGGTATGAAAACTACAATCCGACGGTTTACTACGTCATATTCTGTAAACTCGTTTCGGATTCAGGAATGAGTTCGGAACCTATTATCACCGTGAATGCTTTAACCGGTGAAGTATATGATGATGCCAGCAAGATTGGTTCCTTAACCAATTGGAGACCACGAAAAAGCAACCTTCTTGTTGTTACATATGACAAAAAGACCATCACAGGCTACCCAAACTCGCTGATATCCTTGAAGTCACTTCAGGCACTTGCCAAGGGCCGCAAACTCAGCGCGAAGGCGGGCGAGAAGGCCTTCACACTGGACGGTAAGCGGATCGCTCTGCCAGCCAAGGTGGCAGCGAAAGCAGGCACGCTCTACCTGCCCTGGCAGGCGCTGAAGAGCCTGCCCGGCATCAAATGCAGCTACGACGCCAAGCTCAACAGGCTGGATATCACCACAGCCAAGGCTACAGCAAAAACGAAGACGGCAGCATCACCCAAATAGTTGAAGATATGGTGAAGCAAGACTGTGATGACGAGTATCAAGGATTGGCATAGGATGAATAGGTGTTTGCTGGTATCTTTAATGGCGCTATGTGTCATTGCTAAGTCGGTTAATGCACAGGTCGACCCTCTGGATCTTCAGGCCATTCGCAACTGGGTGGGTGACCAAACATATGAAGTCACACTCGTCAGAGAAGTCACCGATGGCCCGTGCCTCATCGACGACAATGGGGTTACAATGCCTTCATACAGGAAATATGCACACATCGAAGACACCCACCAGGTATATTTCAATGTTTCTATTAACTCGCATGAAGTTGTGTTTTACTCGAGTTTCCATGGTGAACGATTCATGGCTCAAAACAGAACCAACTACCGACAACTAGCATGGGTATACCTGCAAAGCCACTTGTCACCCCAAAAGGCCGCGACACTTCAACCTACCGAATCCCCGGCGATATTCGCACCAAAACTACCAAACGGAGTTGTTGATTGGCATAATCGCGTCAAAATCATGCTGCGTGATGATGGTGTTGTGTCTGAAGTTGTTGTTTTCAACTACAATGGCCCATTGTATACAGGAAGCATACCAACAACGATTACGCAATCTAGGGCGATGTGTACAAGCTATGTATCTAACCTTTACCAACAACCAGTGGTCATAGACTTCCCAACTCTGCTAGATACAAATGACTTAACCATGGTTCAAGACAACCTTGGTTACTGGCAGCCCGTATGGCGATTCCTTACCACGGCTAGTTACAACGAGGACAGCGATGGCTTTTATGTCTACGTGAATGCTGTGGATGGCAGTGTGTTTGATGATCGCGAGGAGTGGCTAGGTGGAGGCGTTGGTAGTAAAGCGATATTCGGCAAACAGATTGGATTCCGAATATTGCTAGATGGGACAATCATTCGCACAGGTAAACACACCGATGTACCCATCGGTTGGCTGCAGGCACTTGCCAAGGGCCACAAGCTCAGCGCCAAGGCGGGTGAGAAAGCCTTCACGCTGGACGGCAAGCGGATCGCGCTGCCAGCCAAGGTCACGGCGAAGGCGGGCACGC
>CAZFLA010000174.1:0-6994 GCA_964519405.1 uncultured bacterium | reverse complement strand
CGCAGGCCTGTCACGCCTGAGGTCGCGGGTTCGAGCCCCGTCATCCCCGCCATTTACTTCCCACTACACAGTAACTCAGATAAGCCAATTGCCCATAATGATCGTATACTTTTGTTTTTCTGCTCAATCCCATCGCAACTCAAATTTGCATCTCTTCGTCTAAATCATATGCCATTTTCGTGAGCATATGGGAGGGCAAGATGAAGCTGATAGTTTCTGTCTTATTAGTGATCCTCGCATCTTCTTTGTGTTTTGCACAAGCTGGTAACGACCCAGAAGCCGCGGGTATATCAATAGTCGATTTCACTGGTAAAGCAAGCTTTCTGACAAATGTCAGACAAACTCGGGCATTAGTGACGGGAAGGTCAGATAAGGCTAATGTCATGTTTATGGGCATTGAAGCTGGTGATGCACAAGTGCTTGTTCCCCCACCTGCTGATGCGAAAGTATCATTGCTCTTTAGCAGGCGTTACGCCACGGCTTCGGAAGGTGAACCGCCTACTCGCAGTTTACCGGACATCGGCTCTGCAGACCCGACATGGGTTCTTTCCATGCTGCAGCAACTACGTACGGACACGCCTCAATGGCTGACCACCAAACCAAAGAACGTCACGGACGTTAGGATCTTCCGAGTGCAGATTGACGGCTTCAACAATGGCATCCTTCTGGAACCTTAAAGGCATCTAGTATATTGGGATCTTGAGATATCTTCGATAGATCTCAATAGTATATGAGACTTCATAATCGACGACAGTAATGTACCGTCCGAGTGTATCAGGCGGTATATACCCCATTATCCCCAGCGTTCAGCTCACTGGCATTTCATCTTCGGAAGGCTTTTCTTACGAATGCAGGCACTATTTCGTGAAATTTCGCGTATACCATGTGGATATTGTGAATATGTGCTAGTGGTCTTATGATCTGCATTCATACGATAACTTCCCCATGTGAATAAATGCCAATTGGCTGCGAATCTGCTTATATCATCGAGGTTCATTAATGCCCCCTAAAATTAAAGTAATGCATCTTGTGTGGAGTTTGTCGACAGGCGGCGTCGAAAGAGTTGTGCTAAACATCGCTAAGAGTTTTCAGAATGATCCTGACATTAGGGTTACTGTATACAGTCTCACAGAAAACCGACATATGCCCTTCGATCAGATTGCCTGTAAAGAACGCTTGAGTGTTGTGTATGCTGATAGAACATGCAACAGTGAGCTACCATGGCCAATGGGTAAGTTAGCATACGACTACCATAAAAAGGTGTATATTCCTGCTTGGATTCGGAGCCAGATCACGCAGAATCGTCCCGACGCTATACACATACACCAAACGAAAGTGGCCGCTTTAGTTTATCCCATCATCAAGCAGTTGGGGTTGAATATCCCTGTTTACTACCATATTCACAGCATGCCAGAGACATTCCGGGCGAAGTATGTGGATATCATCACACAGGCGATATCTGATAGAACATATACGCCGATCTGTGTGACTGAGAAGCAGGCGATGAGCGCCATAGAGCACTACAAGCTAGATCGACGCTGTCGCGTGATATATCCTGGCATAGATATCGCATTGTATCGGGATTGTGTAATGACGCCGCAAGACCGTAGTGGCTTAAGAAAGCAACTGGGATATACCGATGAAGACTTCATCATAGGCAGTGCTGCTCGAATAGTTGAAGTGAAAAACCACGAAAAACTCATTACTGCTCTATCGGAAGCAGTCAAAAACGAACCCACTGCCAAATTGTTGATACTAGGCGATGGAGATGCCGACACAATCGCTAAGCTAGAAGGGTTGAGCCGAAAATACCATGTAAATCGTAAGGTGCAAATCATGGGAAGCCAACAACATATTGAAGCGTTATACAGGATTATAGACGTCTTTGCGTTAGCATCATATCATGAGGCTTGTTCACTCGTTTCAGTAGAAGCCCAACTATCTGGTGTTGCTTGTGTGTTGTCTGATAGGATACCAACAGAGATCATTATTTCGGACGGTGTGGTGCAGCTTCCCCCGGATGCAGCCGATGGTAAATGGGCAGCAGCTATCTGCCGTCAGAAGAACGCTCTTGTGAACATTCGCGACCATAAGCGCTTTTCAATTGAACGCAGTATGAGTTCGCTTAAAAGTATGTATTTAGAGGATGTTAATGTGTAGTTTTCACCCGACACCTAATGTCACTTGTCTTTCACGCTTTGGATTGCAGTATTGATGCAAAAAGTGATGAAGAGGCGTATATATGCAGGGCTCATTGTTGTATTTTGCGTATTGTATTACGTAGTGGTCGTCAGGGGTTCATATGTTTGCCATTACTTCAACCAAGTATCTCGTCACGAATTACAACAACTGCCTGTATTAGCCGCACCGACACCATCTGATAGGATATTGATTTTCGCCCCTCACCCCGACGATGAAACGCTGGCTTGTGCCGGTTTGATACAACAGGCGCTTCGTGCTGGTGCCAAAGTGCATGTTGTATTCATGACCAATGGCGATGCGTTCATGCGTGCCATTAAGATGGCTTTCCATATCAATGATGTCACACCCACAGACGCAGTGAATTTCGGCAACCTAAGGCGAACAGAAGCGCTGCATGCAGGAGCTCTGCTTGGGTTGAAACAATCAGATATCACATTTCTGGGGTATCCAGATAAGGGACTGACCTTGATGTGGTATTATCATTGGTCTCCAGTGCGGTCATACAGGTCACTAATATCGCATACTCGCGTGAATCCATATAAAGATGCACCTGGTTATGACACGCCTTATTGCGGGGCAAACGTGATGGATGATGTTGATAAAGTCATTCGAAGTTACAAACCGACGAAAGTATTTACGGTGATGTCGGGCGATCAACACATCGACCATGATGGGACAGCTTTATATGTAAACAGCGTACTGACAGGGATAGCGATGCATGATTCGATGTTCGCTAAAAACTGCCAGTTGTTTGGCTATATTATTCACTATACCGATTGGCCTTACCCACGCGGACAGGTTGATAACGGATATATGGCACCGCCGCGTGACATGATGAATTGCGGTATGAAGTGGTTTCGATTGCCCTTAAGTGTTTATGACGAAAAGATGAAATCGACGGCACTCAACAAATATGAATCGCAAATGCGCGATGATGCTTTGTTGCTTACTAGTTTTGTGCGTCGGAATGAGGTTTTCGTACGTATGCCTTTAGGCGTTGATGCTTATGAACCAACGATATGCAAAGAGCCATCGGATGACTGTATCATACCTCGTTTTGGTAAAGGTATAGATATTGTCAGTGTGAAGCTACAAAGAAGTACATCATGCCTCGATGTGACACTGAAGCTTAATGGTGACGTAAATAGGAACTGCGAATACCGATGTGCTGTTCGAGCTGTTGATCTTGACGACGCGCACCAAAGTATAATTAAAACGAAAAACATAAAGGGTGACCGATCTGGGGAACAGCAAGTCACCTTCCGATTTAGTGATCTCCCGAAAAATAGCATGCTATGCGTAACAGCCAGCAGTTATCTAGACGCAAAACTTCAGGATCGTATGCTAGACAAGTTTATCCGGTGATATTGTGCTTAACACGATGTCGAAACAAAAACAAACAGCTGATGATCACTGCCATATATAAACTTGGATACGCCCAAGCTGGAATATCATCGAATTTATATGATTGTGATAAGGGGTATATCATCCATCTTCCCATGCTGAACAGCATCATAAACGTCAGGATGGACTCTCCATCTGCACGTCGGCAGCGATAGACAATATCTGCGGCCACTCCGCTTACGAGCGCAATGATCATTTCGTATATCTGTAACGGATGAACTGGCAGAGGTTTATCAAACAGTCCGATTTCCCCCATGATTACTTGGTTAAAATCGGCTAGGCTCGGTGGAGGAGTAACGCCCCAAGGCATATTGGTAGTAATTCCGAAACAGCAACCGTTTAATAAACACCCTAGTTTGGCACATATGGCAGATATTGCAAGAGCAGGTACAGAAGCGTCCAGCAAGCGCCATGTAGGGTAATGAAGCCTACTGAATATCGCCGATGCAGCAACCAAAGTAACTGCCAAACCGGCATAGCCAGATAGGTTGGTTCTGCTTAAGCTGAGAAACTGGGATATGCCTTCGGAAAATGATGTCTTTGAGAAAACCCAATGCATTGTTCTCGCAAAGATACACATGAAAAGCACTGTTGATAGGTAAAACACGAGGGCTGACATTGTCTTCAGCCCTCGCGATCTTGCGACTATCGTGCCAACGGTGATATACATTATCACGGCTGCCACTAAGAATGTGGTGTATGACATTACCGTGTAGTGATGACCATATACCGTGATATGAGCAAGCTCAGGATGCATGCTAGTGCGACTTGCTCACATCAAAATCGCCTGACATTGAGATGAACATACCCTCTCCGCCCCATTTGAGATGCATATCACCTTTCATTGCTAACCCTTGGGTCATCCTTACGGCTTTACCCTTGTACGTAATGGTTACACCTTTTTGTGAACTCGTAGCGGTAAAGTCACCATTACTGTAAGTGTATTTGCCAGGAATTGCTTGAGCCTTTCCAGCGGAGAAAGCTATACTGATCGTCGAACTACCAGCACCACCAGTCGGCCCGCCTAAACTAATAGTAGTCGCGCACTTTTTACCCTTCAGCTTCTTAATCTGTTCGAAATTGCAGCCTTCCTTCTTAGCTTTTTCCGAAGGTTCAGGCACACTAACTGATGTTATTAACGTGTCACCAGTCCAGGTTCCCTTCATTTCATATGGTTGTGGTGGTTCTGCCATCGCTTGATCTACTATCTCTTTGAGTGCATCATCTGCCCATTGAGCCACAACATTGTCGATGAATTCACCAGTGCTGTCTCCCACGATCGATACCACGCTTTTTAAGTTTGCTGTAAACTGCTTCTTGACGAATTCATCAAGTGAGGAACGCAAGGTCTGGTTGAAATTTGTCCACCCTGCTTTAACTCCGGCTTCGATGATGGCCTTCAACTCTGTTTTTAACGCCGCATTCGCTTGGTTTGCTGCGGCTATCATGGCGTCCGCCAAGGCTACTTTGGCAGTAAGGCCTGGTGTACTCATCCCTCTTGATGCTGCGCTTTTAATCAGCCCCAGAGCTTCATTCTTGTCTAGTTGGTTTACTATTTTTGTGACGACATTCCATGTACCTTTGGCGCCTATCCAGCTTGACTCCGCAAGCCCTTTAGTGAGCCCAGGCAGCTGAGTACCTCTTATCAAAAGCTTGCTGCCACCTAATGCAGCACCTGCGATTTCAATCGTGCCTATGATGTAATCTGAAGTGTTAGCATCTCTGTTGCCAACAAGGCTAATGCCCTTGCCGAGCCCTGTGAATATTCCCACAACAGCCTTGCCCACCTTACCAGTGCCCCAACTGATCCATCCTTCTCCAATGACCTTCTCAACACCCTTAGAAGCAATATATTCGCCGCCATCGTCAACCGCGTCAAAATAGTTCTTTGCAGTCCTTAGGGTAGATGAACCCGATTTATTGTTCTTCCAGTTAGTAATGATCTGTTTGGAGTTGGCTTCCATATCTTCCCAGCACTCTTTGATAGTATTCCCGTAATATATACCTACCGGTATACGTGACACATTCGCCACACCAGTACCAGCCACATCAATGACCAATCCTGCAGTACTCTGAACTCCGTGAACAACCGTCTTTGCGCCTTCCCAACCGGTTTTAGCTACAGACTTTCCTTTGTTCCATAGACTAGAAATGCCGTCTGCAACACTTTGCCCTAACGCCTGGGTGCCTCGTGCCATTAAAGTGAAAGAATTTGGTTGCGTCTCTGACTGCGCAACAGCATAACCTTGATATGGCTTATACAACGATACTTCGATGAGTTTATCCTTAGGTACGGTAGATAGATAATTAGTCATCTGTTTACTGAGGTTATCGTATTTGGCAACGTAACTGTTTATGAACTTAATGTCGCTAGCATCGAGGTATTTGGTTGGCTTTAGTCCTGCGGCTGTCTTTTTTAGCTCAGGCATCTTTTCAGTAATGAATTCGGCGGCACTCGATGCGTAGTAGTAGTCTGCTGTGGCTAACTGCTTCATACCGTAGTTAACGGAGTATATACCCCTCATCAAATCTGCCGTTTGTTCAATCAACCCATCATACTTACTCATGTCTTGATCGAATTTCGCGCTGGCATTTTTGAAAACAGTATTTGGTGAATTCTTACTGGATTCCACACCTAAAGCAGCAATCACGAGTAGATTGTTGATATCTTCTAAATAGAGGGCGCCTAATTTTACGCCTAAAGAGGCCTTCAGATACTGCGTGAAGCTCTTGGCAAATGGATGATTAATCGTGTTTGGATCTTTGTAGCTATTATACTGTGCTTCAGCTACGGCTTCTTTTGTCATCAGCGACAGAATGAGCTTTCCAGATTCATGCGCATATTTCATTGACTTCGGTTCAGTTTTCATGCAAGTTGTGATGTATTGATTAACCAAAGTCCGCATGTTTTGAAGCTCAGACTTCATCTTTTTCGCCGTCGCGGCTACGCCATCGGATTCCTTTATGATCTCTTGAACTTTCCGTTCACGCATATCATCAAACCGACTTGTTTGAACACCAGAGAATTGTTTCGCGCCTGCGTAAAATGGAGAGCATGATAGCAGATCCGCCATATCATCATTCTGCGTAAGTCCTGCTATTGAGTCATTGTTCGTTTCATAATCGAAAGTGAATGGTACTTTGGGTTCACGCCCTTTATTAAACAGCAATGCCGCAACTAACACGACGATTATCAGGGCAATGACTACAACAAACTTTCTCTTACCCATTGGTGTTGCTCCTTATGAAGATTTATGTTGCAGATGTCTACTACTAAGGCGATTATGTTACAAGTATTGCATACAGGAATCATGAAGTCAATGATTTTGGTTAAAAATCGAGTAGGTGAGGTCGTTGCCGGCCTCACCTCTCACACCACCGGACATGC
>CAZFLA010000173.1:0-7017 GCA_964519405.1 uncultured bacterium | reverse complement strand
GCTAAGTATACTACATATGGTGCTGTAATAATCAGTGAGGCACCAGATGCACACCTCATGGGGAAGTTCCGGTGAGAATCCGGCGCTGTGCCGCAACGGTGATGTCCAGATGATGGGACGAGCCCGACTGCCATAGGTTGTGTTACACCGCACGAGCGGTGGCCCTTCGAGCAAAGGGCGGCGGCGATATTATCCAACATGCCTGTTGGTTACCTCGTAGCTGCCCACATAGATATGGCTATAGAGGAGACGGCATTATGGATCATGGTTACGTTCAGGTATATACCGGTAATGGTAAAGGCAAAACCACTGCGGCTTTGGGTTTAGCTCTGCGGGCGATCGGAGCTGGCATGAAGGTATATATCGGTCAGTTTGCCAAAGGACAGCACTACAGCGAGCTCAACAGCATCGCACAACACCCCAACCAAATCACCCTTCGTCAGTTTGGCAACACTCGTTTCATTATCGGACAACCAACGGCTGAAGACACCGCTGCGGCGATGTCCGGCTGGCAGGAGGTCAGAAGTGCGGTGATGAGCGCCGAATATGATGTGGTGATACTGGATGAGATTAATATCGCAGTATTGTATAACATGGTTCCTATTGATGAACTGCTGGAAGTTGTCAAGCGCAAGCCGAAATCCGTTGAACTTATCTTAACAGGTCGGTATGCACATCCTGAGTTGACCAAGATGGCGGACTTAGTGACCGAAATGAAGGAAATAAAACATTACTATCAGCATGGGGTAAGTGCCAGAGCCGGCATCGAAAACTAGTAGATCAAGCAACATAAAAAAAGAAAAGCCGCGTTATACGCGGCTTTTCCTGTGCAAAGGGATGGAAAATAAATAACTTAAGCCTTGCGGCGTCGAGCGAAGCCGACTAGACCAACTAAACCGGTAGCCAAAGCGACCATGGAACCTGGCTCAGGTACAGGAGCCGCATTGATTGTGACTTCCTGGGTTCCTGGGCGAACGGTTACGTAGGTGTTTTTGGTTCCGTCCCAGCTAATATAGTTGAACACTGTGGTGTCTTGTGTGCCACTACCAGTGTCAATAAGAGCAACTTTAGTGCTCTCGCCTGGAGCGATGGTGCTTGTCAGCTTTAAGGTTAGGACTTTAAGGTTGGTCCATACATTAGCTGCAGATGGTTCAATTGTTGGATGAAGAACAGTTACGCCATCATTAGGATCAATGATGTTGTATGGATCCTGTGATTCAATTACTGACGTGCCCCAAGCCAAGCGATATGTGGAAGCATATCCAGCCTCGTTGGTTGTAGCGACACCCTTGTATTTGATGTCAGAGTTTGCACTATCTACAGGTTTCTTGAAAGGAGTTGAAGCGGCAAATGTTCCGGTGTAACCGAGTTTGTCGCCCAATGCCCAACGGAATTCCATGAGGTTGATAGGCTTGTCGGTGCTGACCCATACTGCTAATTCAATAGGGGTGCCAGCTGTGTAGTTGTTAATTGAGGTAATTGGGGTTGCGGTAGCATCGCTAGCTAATGAGAACCACATGTTGTAGGATCCCGCAGCTTGTGATGTCGCCGTGAAAAGGGCGCCTAGAGCCACTAGGCCAGTTAGTAAACCGGCTTTCTTCATTGTGTTGCACGTGCCTCCTGTAAAGGTGGTTGTGGAGATATTGGTCAAGGGAGCGACCCTCAACCCGATATACGACGGCTTTCTGCGGCCGTCCTGGGCCAAGCAGCCGAAGCCACAAGGCGTGAACCAATTCGAATGCTAAACATCCTTGTAAATGTTTAACCACGCAGGGCCCGATTAGCGAAGCTGACAGCAACCTATAATGGCTATATAAACAGACCCGCGTATATCTAAACTATAGCATCCACAGCCGAACGTGTCAATAAAAAATAAGGCTAAATCTTTAAATTTCAAGCAGAGTTTGCTGAAGACGGCATAATATAAATGCCGCATAACGCTAATGATAATATAATAGGAAAGATAACGGTATGATACAGCCACGACTTAAGATTCTTGTGATTAGGCACGGAGAAACAGACTGGAACAAAAAGCATGTTTTTCAAGGTCAAACTGATACGCAGCTTAATGATAAGGGTGTTCGTCAGGCAGTCGCCGCTGCTCGATCTTTGGAGTCTGTTCATATCACCGCTGCCTACAGCAGTGACTTATCCAGAGCAAAGCTGACTGCCGAGATCGCAGCAGAGCCGCATGGACTGACCGTGGAAACTGATGTGCGAATGCGTGAGTTTTGTTTTGGGGTATTTGAGGGACTATCACACGATCAACTGATGGAGTCTGAGTGGGCCGAGCACTTCATGCGTTATAAGCAAGATCCGTTTCGAAATCGACCGCCTCATGGCGAACAACCGAGCCAGGTGATGGAGCGTGTGAGCCTGTTCCTACGTGATATCTGCAGTAAGCATCAGTCAGGTGAAACTGTGCTGGTGGCAGGCCATGGCGGAAGCTGTAGGATGCTGATTTGCGCGGCGTTAGGCGCCGCGGCTGAAGTAAACCGCCATATACGGCTGGACAACTGCAGTATCAGCGAGCTAGAGTGCCGCGACGGCTACATCATGATTAATAAACTTAACGACACACACCATCTGGCATCATCTGTGGCTGCACCTGTTATATAAAGAACCTGCTGCAGAGTAGTTATGATGCCGTGTGTTTAGTGACCCACACGGCGTTGTCGTTCTGCCGATGATGTGGAGAGCTGCTGCCGGCAGTCATCCCAACGCCCGCCGGAACGCGGGCCGGTACTGATCAGCGATGGGTGACAGTGCCCGCAACGTGACGCCGTCACGGACGGGCAACCGAACCCATCGCCATAGGCCGGTGATAGTAGTGCCGCGGGTTTAGTCACCCACACGACTACATTCCGGGAGCTGACGCTCCGGGAACTGCGTGCTGTGCGGGTTCCTGCACCGCGCGGCTTATCAAACGCGGCCGGCGTCGCTTCACTCCGGCCGGCGCACGGATGGCAAGCACTATCGGTCATGACGGGTAATCATGAACCCACCTTACTGCTCTTATGGCCATTGCGGTAAACCCACACGATGTTGTCGTTCAGCGGATGATGTGGAGCGCTGCTGCCGTCCGCCGACACAGACGGGCCACCGAACCCATCGCCATAGACCGGTTGATAACAGTGCCGCGGGTTTAGTCACCCACACGACTACGTTCCGGGAGCTGACGCTCCGGGAACTGCGTGCTGTGCGGGTTCCTGCACCGCGCGGTTTATCAATCGCGGCCGGCGTCGCTTCACTCCGGCCGGCGCATGGATGCCACTTTACCATTACACTGCAGCCAGCATGTGAATGCTGTCTTGCATATGGCTCCAAAAAAAGCGCAGGCTGTTGACCTGCGCTTGAGTGATACATTTGGTGATGGCAACAACTCGCTGTTTTATAGGCCAGCGTTTTTGAGCACCATCATCAGCTCTTCTGAGGGTATCTGGCCCTCGGTGCGGTAAACTTCACGACCGCTGTTGTTAAATACAATGGTTACCCAGAAGGCCTTCACTCGATACCGTGCTAATGCGAATGATGCATTGGAGAATGATACCACCTTCAGATTTGCCTTATCGCCAATCTGCTTGCTAAGGTCGTTCATCTGCTGGTTAACGGCCGAAGCCATTTTGGGTTCATTCATGGCGAAGACCAGGACTAATGGCTTACCAGACTGGCGCAGCCGTTCGATATCGGCAACCTCAGCATCCTGCATCAGCTTTTTGTAGATGCCCTCCACCCATTTCTGGTTGACAGTGCACTTGGCAGCTTGGCGATTGATACTCTCTGTCAGCTTCTTCAAAGCCGCTTGCTGAGTAAGCTGTTGACGGATTTGGTCACGGACCATATCCAGCGGAGGCATATTACCCCCATACCGAGACGTCTGCTGCTTATAGAACTCCTCAATATCGGAGTCGTTCACGTTGGTGTTTTTTATAAGGTCGGCTTGATATGCGGAAGCAATATCCTTGGTCGGAGTTGAACTGGGGATATTCTGTTGAGATGCATAGTCGGCGAGTTCCTGATTAATCAGCAGGCTCTGCGCTATCTGCTCAATAAATGCATTCATATTACCAGCGATGCGTTGTTTCATTGCATCTGGTTCGGCGGCAATGATATGGTCGATTTGTTCTTGAGTAACCGTCTGTTTGCCGATTGAGATGAGCGTGCCATCTGGTAAGCTGCCGACTTTCGCGTTAACCATGGGGCCTGCGAAAAAGCCTGGATACTGCTGCTCAAATTGACCTACAGGGGCGCCGGTGAGTGCTGCGGGGCGTATCAACTGCTGTGTGACCACCACTCCGATGAGCACACCAACAACCATCGCGCAGCTTACATATATTACGTTCTTCATACGAACGATGAGGTTCTTAAGATTCATATAGGGCTTCTCCTGTCGCTCCGAATATCTGTTATACAGAGCGTAAGCGGGTTATATCTACCAAAATACATTTTAGCACTAACTCCCTAGGTCTATTTGAGTGTTGAAACTGATAACATATTTATGAAGCGCATTGCGGAGGAACACCATGAAACTCACAGACATTAACTACAGAGACCCTTTTGTGCTGCCAGTTGCTTCTGAGAAAGCATACTATCTGTTTGGCACAGATGGCAGTACCTGCTGGGATAAACGCCCGCAATCGGTAAACTGCTACCGCAGCACCGATTTGGAGAACTGGAGCGAACCAATACACGCCTTTTCGCCAGATGAAAACTTCTGGAGCCAAGAACAGTATTGGGCGCCTGAGGTTCATGCTTACCGCGATGCATACTATATGTTTATTACGCTTCACAGCGCTAATCGACGGCGCGGTACGCAAATTCTGCGGGCCGATAATGTCGGCGGGCCGTATCTGCCCATCAGCGATGGTCCTGTTACGCCAGCCGACTGGGAGTGTTTGGATGGCACACTGTGGGTTGACAATGGCAAGCCATACATCGTGTTCTGCCATGAATGGGTGCAGATTGATAACGGAACCATCTGCGCCATGCCCTTGAGTGACGACCTAAGTCATGCTGTGGGTGATGCTGTGGTGCTGTTCGCCGCATCGGATGCCCCCTGGGTGGACGCTTGGGATGGCCAACACTATGTGACCGATGGTCCGTTCCTATTTGAATTACCCGATGGCAAACTGGGCATGCTTTGGAGCAGTTTTCAAGGCGGTCAGTATGCACAAGGTGTTGCGATTTCCGAAACGGGTATACTAGGCCCATGGATGCAGCAGCAACATACACTGGCAAATGATGATGCCGGCCACGGTATGGTGTTTCATAGTTTTGAAGGGCAATGGTATTTATCATTGCACAAACCCAACAACACACCACATGAAAGACCCGTATTTCGCAGGCTCAACGTTACCAATGATGGGCTCGAAGTCGAGTAGTGCTGTTGTTCGGCATCAATCTATATAGAATGGTATACTTACTTCGGTTATGAGTACATATAATAACGGTCATCATCATGACCGACCTAAAAGACGAAAGGTCTCATATCACCTTGTAGGTGATGAAAAAGGTCGGTATGTGCGCAACATGTTCGGATTCATAGCTCGCAGATACGACCTTATGAATCAACTCCTGAGCCTTCGACTTCATCATGCGTGGCGTCGACAAGCCATATCAATTGCCGACATTCGTCCCGGTCAAACGGTGCTCGATGTCGCCACAGGTACCGGTGATTTTATGATAGAAGCCATGAAACGCATGGATGGTCAAGGACTCATCATCGGTCTTGACTTCACGCCTCAAATGCTTGAGATTGCATCGCGTAAAATCGATGGCTTTCGCATGAAGAAACCTCCATATGAACTCATGATCGGCGATGCCATGCGTCTGCCGTTTGCTAATGCCACATTTGATGTCGTGACCATAGGTTTTGGGCTTCGCAATGTGGTGATGCTTGAACAAGCTCTTTCGGAGTTTGTGCGCGTGTTGAAGCCGGAAGGAAAGCTGGTTGTTCTAGAGTTCAACCATCCGCGGAAACGGCTGCCCCGCATTATATATTCCATATACTGCGAAAAGCTGTTGCCGCTGTTTGGACGAATCGTCAGCCGCAGTGATGGATATGCCTATCTGCCCGCGTCGATTAAGCTGTTCCCAGGCAGACGCGCCTTAGCCCAAGCAATGCATGATGCCGGCTTGCGAAATAACCGATGGAAAGACCTGACCCTTGGCTATGTGGTTGTCCATCATGGAAGTAAAACTAAGAAAATATGACAGATAATCCCCCTAATGATGCTCCTTCTATGAGCAAAGCGCTTTGGCACGAAGTTGCCGAACAGGATATCGCTGCTGTAGAAAACTACCTGCGTGAAGAGATACTCTCAACTATACCAACCATCGTAGAAATCAGCACACATGTGTTGAATGCAGGTGGAAAACGCCTGCGTCCTGCCCTTGTGTGCCTCAGCGGCAGATGTGTCAACAGCTCTGTAGATATGAATATGCTGGTAAAAGTAGCTTCGTCCTTGGAGCTTCTGCACATGGCTTCGCTGCTGCATGATGATGTGGTGGATGGAACTAACATGCGTCGTGGGCGTCGGACCGCGAACTCTGTCTATGGCAACGGCGTCACCGTGTTGAGCGGAGACTACTTGTTATCGCGAGCAGTTCGCTTGTTAGCTAAGAGTGGTGATATTGAGCTTATCAGGGCGATTGCCGATGTTAGCAGTTCATTGGCAGAAGGCGAAGTGCAGCAGTCGCTTCTAGCGGGCGATACCAGCGTCACGGAAGATAAATACCTAGAGGTCATCTCTAAAAAAACAGCGACATTGATTGATGTATGCTGCCGCTGCGGGGCTATCACGGCAGGAGCTAATGAGGTACAACAGGCTGCGCTGATGTCATACGGCCAAAATCTTGGTATGGCCTTTCAAATGGTAGATGACTTGCTTGATTATGTGGGCGATCCTGCAAGAATTGGTAAACCATGCGGCAGTGATGTTGCCGATGGTAAGTTTACTTTGCCGTTTATCTGGGCCATGAAACAAGCTGGGGACTCCGAACGGAAGATGCTGGTGG
>CAZFLA010000172.1:0-7067 GCA_964519405.1 uncultured bacterium | reverse complement strand
CTCATCGAGCACACTGCTCAGCATGTTGGTGCTGATATCATAACCCGCCACAAAGATGTGGCAAGTATCCAAACACACACCCAACCGAGTGTCGCCCTGGTTGCCGTCCATCACCCGGCGCAGATGCTCAAACTTATATCCCAGGTTAGTGCCCTGACCAGCCGTCGTCTCCATCGCGATGCCCACGCGGTAACCGGCGGTATCGGCCAGCAGTCTTTTGGCAGATTCCACGAGCTTGGCCAGGCCTTCCTCTTCTGATGTGTTCAAATAGCTGCCCATATGCGTCACAACCCATGGAATACCAAGCTGCTCGCATCGCTCCAACTCATCACGGAAGGCGACCAAACTCTTCTGGTATACCTCTTCAGACGGCGCGGCCAAATTCACCAGATAGGAGTCGTGACTAATCACAGCGCCCATCGCGGTTTGCTGCCAAGCATCACGGAAAGCGTCAACAGTTTCTTGTTTCAGAGCGGCTGCTTTCCACTGACGAGGACTGGCTGTAAAAAGCTGAACAGCTGTACAGCCGATATCATGCCCGGAAGTGATCGCGTTCTGAAGTCCTCCGGTAGTGGGCATATGCGCCCCAATCAAACGACCATCGGGAATGATCACTGGTTCACACATGATTTATGTCCTCCTCATCGCACTGACTTCTGCCTTATAACGGAGCACGGTCATCTGCGGAATCTGGCCAAACGGCTTCCAGTTCCGGCACGATTTTTCGCACCGCGGCTTCAATATACAGTCTTTGAGCCAACTGAACCCGAGTGCAGCTGAGGCACACGCCAACCAGCTTTACGACCATCGTGGCGCCGCGAACCTCAACGAACTCCGCATGGATGCCATCGGCCTGAAGCTGCGGCTGCAGTTGCGCGAGAGCGTTCTGCAGCCTCTCTTCCATGTCCTCAGACACTGATGCTAGCTCTTCTGCATCTGTGTGATGCTAAGCTGCTGAGCCAACTTGCCTGCTATCGCTTCGAAGCTGGCGGCCTGCTTGGATTCTGGATCCGTAATGATCGCTGGGGTTCCAGCATCACCACTTGCGCAGATATTTGGATCCAGCGGAATGGCACCAAGGAATGGCACTCCTAACCGCTCCGCGGCAGCCTCACCGCCGGCACCCATAAACACCTCGTGGAACGAGCCGCAATCTGGGCAGACAAATCCCGACATGTTCTCAACGATGCCCAATATTGGCATGGATCGCTTGAGACCCTCTTCCAGCTTGCGGAACATCACCACCGACTTGCTGGCTATTGACAGCGCCACATCCTGAGGGGTCATCACGATCACAATACCAGTCAGCGGAGCCGTCTGGGCCAGCGTCAAGGGAGCATCACCGGTTCCTGGCGGCAGGTCAACCACCAAGTAATCAAGCTCGCCCCACTCCACATCGCTGAGCAGCTGCTTCACAGCACCAGCAACGAGTGGTCCGCGCCATACCACTGCCTGGTCATCTGGCAGTAGGAAACCAAGGCTCATAATCTGAACGCCAAAGCGCTCCATGGGCATGATCTTGTTTTCGGAATTGAGCTGCGGCCGTCCTGATGTACCCATCATTAATGGGATTGATGGGCCGTAGATGTCAGCATCAAGCAGCCCAACTTTAGCACCAGTTTTAGCTAACGCAACAGCTAAGTTCACCGATACGGTGCTTTTGCCGACTCCGCCTTTGCCACTGGCTACAGCGATGACATTCTTTACTTTTGGCAGATACTCCTCGGGAGCCAACTGCTCTCTGCCGCGCACCTGGCTGGTCATACTTACGTTTACCGACTCCACACCATCTATGGCTAAAACAGCCTCTTCGGCCTGTTTCTTGAATCGGTCCTTCACAGGGCATGCAGGGGTAGTCAGCTCTATGTTGAACCCAACTTGCCCGCCGCATATCTTAATATCTTTGACAAACCCTAAGGAGACGATGTCCTTCCCAAGGTCTGGATCTATAATCACACTCAGTGCTGAGAGTATTTGTTCCTCAGTCACTTTTTGGTTGTCGGCCATACAGCCCTCCATTATGTGTAGGTTACACTTACATCTACATTCTACCGGGAATTACATCCCATGGCCGTACCTGCCGGCATACCACAAAGATTGCGGCACAGAATTACCATGACTGTGGCGACAATGGCCGCAGCTCATGCTGCGGCCATTGTTCAAGATGAAGTCATCGCCAGATGGCGCGTGCTTGCGTCTAGCTACTTGTCAGACTGTGCACCGAAATAGATGTCAAGGATCACATAGTCGAACAGGTTCACGCTTCCGCTGCCGTCGATGTCAGCCATTTGCCATGGTGTGTTGAAGTGTTCATCCAGCACCACATAGTCAAACAGGTTCACAGCGCCATCACCATCGGCATCACCGTTCGCCAAACTGAGGGTTGGCACCGTGACCGACCCCGATTCCGGGATATTGAACGACGGCGATTTTTTGCCCACAAAGTGCATACCCTTAGCGTAGATGGTATAAGCACCATACTTGTCGGTATCGATGCTGTATGCGCCGGTGTTGTCGATATCTACATTGTAGTTATTCACTTCGGTGCCCTGTGCGTCACGCAGGCTTATCTGCATCGGCACCTTAACAGGGTTCAGGAAGTTAAATTGGTTGAGGGTGATAGTGCCCTGCAGCACGGAACCGACGGAAGGAACCGCGTAAACAAGCCCTCTTCCCGTCCAGTCTGTTGCGAGCTGACCGTACTTACCACTTGTGAGAGTTGTGGCACCCCAGATGCCCTCTTGCTGCCACCAGCAGTCGATGTTGCCATCCTTAGCCGATGCATACACAATTCCGCCTTCCACAGGTGATACGGCAATGGCGTTGTATACCGTGTTTGGCTCCATCGCCGAAGCTGTCCATACGCCTGCTGTTTTTCGGATCAGAGTCAGTGTGCCTTGAGTGGTCAGCGCGTAGATACTGTCGCTGTCAGCAGTGTCAAACAGTGCCATCTTGTAGCTGCCGGAGGATACAACAACCTCTGGCTGCCAGTTGCTAGCCGATTGCATCAAAACCAATCCGCCGTCGCTGGGGCAAGCCAATACCGCATTGCCCGATGCATGGGCACTGCGGAAAGCCGCTCCTTCATATAAAACGCGATACACGGGGTTTGAGTTGGTGTAACCAAAACTATAAAGACCGCCGTTCTTTCCAACGAGTCCCACAAAGCCATCGCTGAACTTTCCGCTCATGATGTTGGCATATGCTCTGTTGGAGTCAACTAATGAGGTGCTCCAACCATTTAGGCTTTTGGCCATTTTATAAAGATAGCCGTTTGTTCGCAGTCCATATAGCACATCTGCATCAACACCAGAAGCCAATGAAGTGTAGCGGTTGGTGTCATCTATTACGGTGTTGCCCCACGATGTGCCCGAGTACTCGGTGCACACCACTCCTGCGCTCTTTCGAGCAACATATATACCCTTTGTGTTGCCCATACGTGCGCAAACCACATCAAAAACGCGATTTTCACCCACATCGGAACGCACCCAAGACTTCTGTGCATACACAGGGGCGGTACAGACTAATGCTGCCACCAAAATCGGCCACTTAGCGAAATTCATCTTGAGGGACACCTCCCATTCGAGCGGAACTGATACTTATGATTCATTATAGTGCAAGATCACATCTCTTTAGACGTGTGTACATTCAAGGAATACTCAGCATCACGGACACGGCACGCCATGTCCGTGCGGATTTTCCGAAACCATGGTCACGGTGACAGAAAAACAAATCGTGTCCATACCAAACCTGTAGGGGTTTCGCGTGCGGAACCCAACCATCCATATTCATCCCGTGCCGGCCCAAATATCTTTATAAGTACTGTACGGAACCCAAACATCCAAACCAATCCTGGCGGGTGGCAAATCACCCGTTGTGGCCCTCATTTTTTGGTGATGATGGGAGGACATACAGCGTTCAGGAGTGTTCAAGGCTATGGATTGGAATAGGGTGCAGAACAGGTTGGTATGAGGGTGGGTAGGCACGGGGGCCTACCCATACGGTTTTCTATCTATCGGGTCTGGACACGGCACGCCGTGTCCCTACGGGATTCTTCCGCAACATACGGCATGATGCGGTATGTTTACCCTAGAACGGCGGGCACACCGGTGAACCGTGCCGACGCACTTCAAAATGCAGGTGCGGACCTGTGGCATATCCGGTGGCACCCACACGTGCAATCACCTGACCCTGTTTCACATCTTGGCCTGTGCGCACGTTCAACGAACTGCAATGCCCATATAGCGTGGTTACCCCTCCGCCATGGTTAATCATCACGGTGTTGCCATATGCACGCATGTAGCTGGCATAAACCACCACGCCGCCAGCGGCTGCATGGATGGGCGTGCCATAACCAGAAGCAAGGTCAACACCAGTGTGCAGCTTCACGCGGCCTAAAATGGGGTGTTTCCTCATACCAAATGACGACGAAACCCGGCCGGAAACTGGACGCATAAAACCGCCTTTGAACTGCATCTTCGCCATGCGCCGCCCCACAGGGGTCTGCTCCATGGCTCGCAGTGATGAGGTAATCTGATGCGACACCTCTTCCAGCTCGTTCAGCGCTTGCTCTAATTCCGCTTGCTGGCTCTTCACATCGTCCAGCGCCGCGTATTTCTGGTTGCTCTTTGACTTTAGGGTGACAGCTTCACGGCTTAACTGCTGCTCCAAACTGGCGATCTGGCGGTTCTTAACTGCCAAAGCCTGCTCGGCTTTCTGGGCATCAGCAATATCACTGCGGATACCGCTAATGAGAATGTTGTCATATCTGGCAATTCGGCCGATGACATAACCGCGGCTAACCAGTTGGTTCATGCTTTTCGCTCGAAGCAATGCAGATATATAGCCCGTGTTGCCCATACGATAACTCGCCCGAATGCGCTGCCCAAGAATAGATTGACGCTTTTTGAGGCGTTTCTTGGTAGCATCAAGCGCGGCCTTTTTAGCTTGATATTCCCTGCGGGCAATGACCAGTTTTTGGTGCGTTGTGAGTATGGAGTGGCGGGTGGTATTTAACTTACTTTGAATAGACTTTAGCTGGTTATGCACCACCGCTTTGGTCTTCCTCACCTGCCGAATTTGGGCTTGTTTTTGTTTTATCTGCTGGGTGACAGTGCTCAGTTTCTTGCGTAAAACAACTTTTTTGGCCTTTTTATTGGTGGCACCAAAACAGATTGATGACGCAACGCATAACGCACACATCACGACGGACATGAAAACTACTATTCGACGAGAGAGCACTATGTCTAGCCCTCCTTAAGATACCGACGAAGAGATACCGAACTGACTACACCGCCAATTAATATCCCAATTACAGATAATATAACGGCTACATGCCCCAATGGCAATGCATAATCCGTCATGGCAATCGGCAATAAAGATGTGACATACTTGGTCACACCTGTCATCACGCACCATATTAGCCCACAAGCCAATAGTGCGCCAAATACCCCTTGCAGCATGCCCTCGCACACCAGCGGAGTTCGGATGGTGGTGGGAGCGGCCCCTATTAACTGCATGACATGGATATCATCTTTTCGCGAGGATATTGTCAAGCGAATCGTATTGTGAATAATCACCACAGAGGCAATTAGCAGCACAAGCGTAAGTAAAGCACCTGCAAGGCGGATAGCCATCTGAATTTTTAGCAGAATATTCACTTCTGTGCGGCTATCGTTCACCGCATCAACCTCAGGTAAACTCTTCAGCCACTTCGCCACATTTTCCGTCATCGCGGCATCATTTAGTCGAATGTTCAGCTCGTCGGTCATGGGGTTGATATTAACTTCATTGGTAATTTTTTGATCCAGATCCGTTTTTGCCTTTTGCCAAGCATCTGCTTTGGATGTAAAAGTAACCTTGGCGACATGCGGACTCTGAGAAATTTTCTTTACCACTACTTTTTCACGTTCTGCAGCGGTTTGATCTTTAAAATACACCTTCATTTCAAACTTGTTTGGAAGGTCATTAACGGCGCGTTCCAATTTCCAGCTCATCACGCCAAACACGCCCAATATCGCCAAAGTCAGCGCCATCGTCACTACAGCGGCAAGTGTCATCAGCTTGTTGCGAATCATGTTCACAAAAGTCTCTTGAACGACAAATTCCAATATTGTAAAATTCATCTATTAATTGTCCTCAACCGACTTTTCTGGTTCAGGCGTTTCATGTTGTTGATTCTGTTCCACATCACTTTCCGGCTGATCGTCAACAACATCGGTGTCCTTAACGACTGCTGCATCTTCAGCAACGGTTGGTTGATCCATATGCGACGCAGGCATATCGCCTATGTCGGGCAGGTTCAACTCCCAGCGGCTCTCACACTCATCGCTGATAATCTCTCCATGCTCCATACGCACCACGCGTTTGCGAAGACGGTCCACCATCGGCTGATCATGACTAGCTATCAGCACAGTGGTTCCGCGCGCGTTTATCTGCCGAAAAATATCCATAATCTCCCAGCTCGTATCAGGATCCAGGCTGCCTGTCGGCTCATCGGCTAACAACAAGGCAGGATCATTAACGAGTGCTCGCGCTATGGCAACACGCTGCTGCTCACCGCCTGAGAGCTGATTAGGAAACTTGTTGTTGCTGCGCTGCATATCCACGAGTTCCAAGGCATGAGCAGTTCGACGGCGGATCTCTTTACGCGGCATACCCAAAACGCGCAGAACATAGGCCACATTTTCCCACACAGTTTTGCGCTTCAGCAGTGCGTAGTTTTGAAACACGACCCCCAATGAACGCCGGTACATAAGCAGCTCGTTGCTGCACAGCGCACCGAGGTTACTGCTGCTGACGTTCACTTCACCGCCAGTGGCGATGATCTCTCGCGTAAGGAGGCGCAGAAGAGTGGATTTTCCGGCACCAGTACTTCCCACCAGAAAAACGAACTCACCTTTATCTATATGAAGGCTTACATCCTTCAGAACCATAGGGCCTGAAGGGTAAGACACGGTAACATGCTTGATGTCAATCATAAACTATCCCGAATAAAAGTATATCAAGTTATCCTGAGTTACCTATAACTGAGACGCTTTTGGGGCAAATAAGTTCTTATTTATGAT
>CAZFLA010000171.1:0-7076 GCA_964519405.1 uncultured bacterium | reverse complement strand
ATCAGCACGTGATGCAAACAGCTTAGGGTAGTTGTCCGCTAGTCCCTGCCAATTATCAAGCAGTTCCGGAATCCGTATGTGCAGCCAATCGGGAAGACGCCGTTGGAGTGTTTGCTCTGAATGATGCATACACACGCTGCCGCCTTCCAGGCTCTTGAATAGAGCAGCAAGCATTGGCAGCAACAGATCGTCAGTATGAGTTCGGTATCCCGATAGCTCCACCAGGTCGGCCATGCTCTGACGGCTCAAGGTGGTCAGCCATTCGGTGTATGGTGCGGTCATCTGTTGGAGAACCATATCATCGACCATTTAGCTACCCCCCTGCTTCAAGACTTGAGTATAGCGGTGTAATAGCTGCTCATAATGCTCCACTTCCTGCTGCGTGATGTCTTTGCGAACATAGAAGCCATTATTGGTCGAAGCGTCCACCCCTCGTAGGAACACATAACACACACCGCCAAAACGCTGCCAAAAGTCGGCAATGCCCCACGCTTCATATAGTCTCCACAGAGCAAGTATGTATGTTCGGTATTGACCGTGATACCCCCCATGCTCCATCATCTCCTCAAGGGTATCAGCCTCATATCCGGTTGGTGAGTGATTGCTCTTCCAGTCGATGATGTATATCTTGCCCTCGTGCTCGAACACAAGGTCGATAATGCCCGTCAGCTCATCTGCTGCTACAGATGCTATCGGCAGCTTATGATGAAAAGGCAGTTCAGCCTGCCGTTTCGCATTTGGCAGGCTGCTTAATGGCCGGCCGATCAACGGACATTCCACATTCAGGGCACACCAGATGCGTTCCGCAAACTGCGGAAGCCACAGTGGCTCTTCCCCCAGCACAAACGGCAGTCCCGAGGCTGGCAGTGCATCGTCAACAAGCTGCTTGAATGATGGCTGAGCCAACAGCTCGGAGTAGTCACGGCAGTTGTCAACCATCTCGTAGTCCACACTTTGCAAAACCGCGTGGAACAGGTTGCCGCACTCCGGGCCTGTTGGCAGCGCCACTTCATCCATTGCCGGTGTGTTGTCATCATCGGTGTGGGTAAACAGCAATTCATCGGTGGATGCTGACGGGTGGGACCACATCTGAGCCATTGTGTGCGCGTCGGTTTCCGGCAACGCCGCATCACGAGCTGTCAGATGGTATGGCAAGCCAGAAAATGAGTGTATACGGCTTAAGCGAGTGTGAATATCAGCAGGTGCTGGTCGAAACTCCACAAGCTCTCCCGATACCGTGGGTGTTATCGACAAGATAGGATGGTTCGCGGTCAGCTCATCCGAGATATTACGAATATCCACATTCTCCAGTGTGCGATCATCCACCATTTTGCTGATGCACTTCGCCATCACCATGCTATTTTGCTTCAGCATCGGCAGATATAACCTACAACAGCTTCTTGTCATCGCAACATACAGCAATCTCTGCTGTTCTTCTTCAAACTGCCGACGAGCCAGTAATGCATCGGGGTCATCTTTTGCCGATAAATCCTCTTTTGCCGACTTATACAGAAACTCCGTGTGATCTTCGCAGCACACCGTATGATAGTCAGAGCTGTTGTCGCGCTGCCCCATCACCAAAAAGACCACACCGTATTCCAGCCCTTTTGAGGCGTGCATCGTAACAACCTGCACCTTAGGCTGATCTGCTTCGCGCCGAAGCTGACCGCCGCCTTCATCGTCATAGCCTTGTTGGATGTTTCGCTGAAGCCGCCTCACCAGCGAGGCCAAGTCATCGTGGTTTGTATGAGCTAATCCCGATAGCTCTTGACCCAGTTGAAGCCAGTTCGCGATGCGCCGGTCGCCGTCTGTGGCTGCTGCTTCCCGTTGAAACAACCGGGTCTGGTAATACAATACGCGAAACAGCCGATCCCATCGCTCATTTTCCGCCGTCTCCCTTGCCCGCTGAAGAAGCTGCTGAGCATCGCGCAGCCTGTTCTGCTGCTGCAGTTCATACGGATGAAGAGCGAACACCCGGCTTAACAGCGCGTTCTGAACCAGCGCCTGATCATCGGATGTCAACAACGCTCTCAGCACCAATGATAGCTGTGCGGCTTCCTCGGTTTGATAGATATTGCATGAGCGTCCGTTGTTATACGGGATCCCCGCTGCGGCCAGCCGTGTGCTGACTCGCTTCGTCAGTTGATGGCTTTTACACAGAATACAGATGTCATCAAGCCGAAGTGCACGCGGAGCCTGTCCGCGGAACTGAACAATCGGCTGACTAGTCATGAGCGAGACGATCTCTTGAGCGATGAACCGCAGGTAATCGGATTGCGCGTGTTTAGAGGCATCCGACTTCATCACCACGATCGGCTTACGGCCTTGCCAGCCCTCTATCAGACTAGCGCCTGGTTCCGAAGGTGCCTCAACCTCAGTGTAGGTCAGCCTACCCTCAGCCGGTTCACCGAACAGGTGGTAATCTGAGCAGAGCTCATTAATCGCATCGATGAACGGCTTAGCAGAGCGGTAATTCGTATCCAGGCTGTTAAGTGTTCCGCCCCGGTCTTGAACACAGCGCTTCGCAGCGAGATATGTTTGCACATTCGCCCCGCGGAAGGTGTATATCGCCTGCTTGGGGTCGCCCACAAGGTATAACCGTGTATGTGAGGCATCGGGTTCAAGAAATAGCTGTGAGATAATTCGCCACTGCAATGGGTCGGTATCCTGAAACTCGTCGACCAACACAGCGCGATACTGGTTGGCAACAACCCTCCGAAGCTCGGGGTTCTCGCTTACCGCATCGGCAAACCCCTGCAGCATATCATTGAAGTTCACCACCCCGCGTGACTGCCGGTCTGCGCGCAACGCGCCCGACAGCAGCCGTGTGGCTTCAGCCATCACGCTGCGTTTCACGCAGTTATTGAAGATACCGGCAAGACTGATGGCATCTTTCATACCCTTAAGCACATCAAGCAGTTGCTTGACCATCGGGTTAGCAGAGGCGCGAACCCTTCTCGATATGCTTGTGTAGGCGGCCTTCACGAGCTGTTCGATCTCATCCGCGTTAGCGGTTGCTACGCCTTCACGCAGCTGCGATAATGGCTTGACGAGAAGCAGCTCGAAATCGAACCCCTTGGTGTTCTTGAACTGGTCCACAATCTGCTCATACAACCCATCCCATTCGCTGAGTAACGAGACCAAAGGAGCGATCTGCTGCTCTATCCATTCGCGTTCGGTGCGTTGAAGCATGTCCTGCAGTGCAGAGCCTGCCAACGGCTTCACGACATCAGAACGCTGCATCTGAACCGCCAAAGAACAACATACCTGCCCTAGCCTGCCGGATAACTCCGACACCAAAGCCAGCATTTCACCGCGGAACGCCACAGCGGATTCGGCTGTCGGAATCCATATCTCGCGGATCTGTTTTAGAAGCATGATCTGCGCCTGCATCGGGTCATTCTCGATGCTCAGGTTCAACGGCAGCTGACATTCAAATCCGTATTTGGCCATCGCAAATTGGCAAAATCCATGAAATGTCGATATCTGAGCGGCGTCGAAATTCGCCAGCGCGACCGAGGCACTCTCACGCTGCTCCTGCGGTAAATCCTGATTATCGCAGATACCTCGCAGGAATTGGCGCAGCCGATCTTGCAGCTCACCGGCCGCTTTATTCGTGAACGTGACCATCAAAAGCTGATCAATGCCAACGCCATGTTGAGTGATTAGCTCTGCGGCGGCTTTACAGATGGTATATGTCTTGCCTGTTCCGGCGGAGGCTTCTATAAGTTCAATATGCTGGGTGTTCATCACTGCTCACCCTTCATTGTCTGATCTGATTTCACAAATGGGCTCCATCGCCTGCTCAACACATCACGCAGTATCTGATCGCTGTCAGGAAGTGTCACACCCTCTATCCAAGCGGAATTGTCGGTTGAGTTTTCAGACTGAGCATCCAGTTCGTCTGCCCAGTCAGACAGAGTGGCCTCAAGTCCGAGCTGATCTACGACAGAATACCGGAGATCCCATAATTTGCCATCACAATACTGCCTTACGAGCTCACTCAAGTATTCTGGTGCGATGTGCAGAGTGAATCTTTCTGCACACTTATCATCACTGTAAAACAACCAGATGCTGACGTCATGTATCTCCGTGTTCTCCTGCAGGGCTTGCACCAACAGACTTAAGGCAGGTTCAACGAGCGTGGATGGATAGAGCAAAGCTGTTTTCTTTTTCTTTGGAACCACCTTTAGGGCGGTTAACGAGCCGCTGTCATCCATAATGCACATCGGCCAGTCAGCCGTTACGGTAATGCCATCCACTTCGGTGTGGGCCTTCAGTGGCTGCCAGTTTCCGGCAGGCAGTCCTGCTACTGCCGCGCTAGCCGCCTGCTTGCAGTTGTCCACCATCACAGCGTCTACGGGGTGCACCGGCAGCAGACCTCGGTGTGAGTAGGCATGGTAGACATCATCAACAGCTTGCGTGACCTCAACACCCTTCTGTAAAGATGATGAGATCACCTGAGAGACGATATTGCTGACACGGTATCCGCTGATCTGAAGGGGCTCCGAATCCGAATCATCCTCGGCTTCGTCTTCCCAAACACGCCCTGCCAGCCGTTCCAACACCCCACGAACTGGGTTATACATGAATGAGGCCAGCTGCTTTGTGCTCACACAATCTATCGGAGGCACAGTGGGAATCTCATGTTCTGAGGTTTGATTCTCCAACAGTGCTTCTAGAGCTTTCTGTGCTTGACCGCGCAGCGCAGCGTCGGTGGTTGTTCCACTGCAGAGCTGTTTCAGAGCAACCAGCCAGTCGGCGGAGCTGTAGTTTGGCCAAACAGCTTTAGTTTCTGAATCCTTAACAACATAGGGTGTGCTGTATGGCATCAGCGGTGCTTCGCGGCTGATATCAGCCATATTGGCCCCAAGCTGCTCTATCAGTTGCTGAAGCTGGTAGCTGAAGTATCCCTGAACATCCGTCACAGGGTCTAGCCCTTGATAGCTAATCGTGATCGAATCACTAGCATGAAGCATCGCGGTGAACAACGCCTGCCGGCTAACATCCTGCTGATGCTGATCGGCCGCCGTACGCACGTCCAGACTCGTTCGATGCGAACGCTGCGGGAAGCTGCCCTCATTCATGCCGCATAGAATGATGTGGCGATATGGGATTCCAGCAAGCTGGTTGAGCGAACCGACATTCACCCCGCCCACCACAGGGTTGCCAAGGTGCCAGGCATCTGGTCGTATGCATGCCCACAATAACGCCTTATAACTAGACGCATCGAGCATCTGAGATGAAATGAGCTCCTGGGGGTCGGTCATTAACTGGAACACACGCGCAAGTTGACGCATCCCGCGTTGATCTGCGGGGTTGTCATCCTGCGGCTGTATAAGCTGCGACAACCTCTCTTGCAGCAGCTTTGACCAATCTGCTGCACTCCGACTCGCACCACTCAGCAGTTTGGCGAGAGCATCCGTATGTTCCAAGCAGACACCCAGTAGTTCCAGTTCATCGGTGCTCGTTCGCGCCAATGCTTCGGGTATGCGGTGCTGCCACTCGGTATCGTCTAGCTCACTGGGTATATCCATCAAACGGCCTAGCCGGTACCGCTGCAGCATCTGCTTAAAGCTAAATGGCGCAGATGGGTCTGTGTTGTACGGCGGCATCGAATGCGCATATCCGCGAAGTGCACCGGTATTTTGCATCAATGTCTGCCAGTTTTCCACCACATCCGTGGTGATGCCATGCGCTTGGAGGAAACAGGGGCTCCGCATGATACTCAACAACCCGCTGCGAGTAAAGCTCTCAGCGGACAAGTTGAGCAGCGCCTTTGCGGCCTGGATATACAAGCTGTCACCATCCCTGGCGCCCATCACACAGTAAGGCAAGTGAGGGTAATACTTATCAAATGCAATGCGCAGTGTGCCCAGTATGTCGGATATGTCGCTGCACATCACGGCGATCTCATGGGGCAGAAGCTCTGGATGCTCATCCATTAACTTGAGTACATGATTCGCCACCACTTCGTATTCGCGGTCGGTGCCCTTCGCGCTGATAATGGACAACTGCCCAGAGGTTACGACAGCCTTGAGAGCATCCAAACAGTCGTCACCATCATGGGGGTTATCAATGCAGCAGTGCTTGGCCCGTTCGATGAACTCAGATGTGGGCTGCATCCAACTGGCTAACCCTGCGTCGCCGACCGATGCGGGATGAAATACAAACACCTCAATATCGGTGACCGTTGAAGCCCACTCAAGTATCTGCCACTGTCCTGGAAGTATATCTGCAAAGCCTAATACCGCCGTATAACAGCGATCCGCGGCCTCAACGGGCGACATGTGCCTAATTTGGCAGAAGGCATTCCACAGGCTGCAGGGATCACCTGCTGCACAGCGCAGGTATATCTCGCGCTCCGCTTGAGCGATCGGTGTATCAGGCCAATGATCGAGTATATCTGGGCTGCGCTGCTCGTAGTCCTGGAACAACAGCAAGAGTGCTTGTGCGAACCCCTCACGCTTGTTTGCAGTGTTAGCTGACTTATCGGTGCCCTCAAGATACTGCTTCACCGGCTGCATCACCGGCAGCGCTAGAAAATCTTCATCTGCCAAAGCGCACGAGATTCGCATTAACCATTGTTGAAAATTGATCGCCTGGGGGAGTTCCACAGGAGAATGGTCACGAAGGATGCTCCACAAACCATCTTCCATCAACAAACTATCAAGCTCAATCGACGCGCCATGCCGTGAGGTTAACATGCTGTTCACCCATCTGTTGATGGGCTGCGATAATGTAATGAGCCGAGGCTGTCTGCCCAGCAAGCCAGCGTGTTTCTGCCGTTCAAACAGGATATCAACGCAATCCATGAGTTGTTCGACGGTATGATACAACCTAACGGTTAGGGCCACGGGCTCACTCCTTTCACAAATCGCTTATTATAGTCGTTTGACAATACATAGGAACTTTATGCATGATCACAGCATCAAATATATAGGGCTTTTCATAATAATGATACTCGGATATGCAAAATGCCGGTATGCGCTTACACGCCTATCTGCCCGCCTCGATATGTTATACGATCACATCAGATTAATATCGTAATTCAAACGGATCACACTATAATATGA
>CAZFLA010000170.1:0-7233 GCA_964519405.1 uncultured bacterium | reverse complement strand
TAAGCCCGGCCCCACAACCTTCTTCCGACTTCAGGGTAATGCTGAGGGTAAGTTAGTGAGCTATGTGGCTGAGGGCAACATTCTGGACGTCGATCCGCGCAGTTTTGGCTGTATCGGTGTCGTCGCCATTCCGAACTTCGGGCGCTTCTATCGCCATGTGCTGATTGGCAAGCAGTTCCCGCATCACGGTGCCGTGGCCTTTGAGAAGACCGGCAAGGTGCTTTACGATGCAGCTAAGATGCTGGGTGTTGAGGATATCAATGTGCCGCTGCCTAGCTCCATGTGGTATCCGCAGGAGAACCCATTCGAATTATAGGGTAAATGCTGGGGGGCATGGTGCGCCGTGCCCGTCAATATGGGGCACGGCACGCCATGCCCCAACGCACGCCATGCCCCAACACACGCCATGCCCCAACCAATAATGCACCTACTTTGATGGTTGAATGGTGAAGCGGTCTATCCGTATCGCCTTGATATTCTGGTTCACTATCGGAGCCACGAACAGATACATCCCCGGCGTGAGGCTAATCCCCTTATACACCATCTGCTGGTAGCCAGGTTTGATGTCTCCCACGGTCAGCACACTGCTTGTGGTCTTCTCAGTGATTTTGTTTCGTATGCCAAACTGCAGCACACCGTCAGCGGGCTGTACGGCAGCTCCTTCGGCGGGTATCACCTTAACTTCAAGGCTAACATCAACCTTTGGCCACTTCACTTCGCCTTCGAATATCTGGTGCTGCACAGCCCATTCGGTGTGGCTGCACGGCATTTCGGCAGCATAACCGTTGCTGGCATCTGCGTCTTTCACAACGTTGACCCAGTTCCCCTCTTCAGCCAGTGCGAACTCGCCTTCTTGGACATCCAGCCAATCAACGCCTTGAACTCCGCTGACGCCCATCGCGCTTTCGGCTTTGGGGTAGGTCGGCTGCGGAGCGATCTTCGCTTTTAGCTGCGCTCGATAGCTGTCATCCCACTTCACACCTTCCCGAGGCCAACTGTTGCTAGTCTCATTGCTGAAGTCCACAAAGTGATCTACGATGGTATCCCAATTGATGCCTGGCACCTCTTGATGCATATGCGCAAAACTGCGTTTTGTGCTGATCAGCACAGGATCAAGAGTTAACCGCTGTATCTGAACGCGTTTGAGCAGTGTGGGGTTGTTTTTCACCGCAGCTTCGGCCTGATCATATAGCTTTTTGATATGCGACAATTCTTCAAAGCTGAAATAGTCTGCATTGCCGATATAACACGACAACCGCACTCCAGAGCGCTTGCGGGCGGCTTCCATGGCCAGCACAGCCTCAAGCAGCGGCTTACCAGCAGCACCATAGTAGCCATCCATGAACTCTTTCATGATGGGCAGCTCGGGTTGATATGGGTTCCACATCAGCTTGGACAGTAGGTATATCTTCAGCGGATACATCGTGGAATCTGCGTTGAAGCTGTCGCCCTGTTCAAACATACCGACCACATTGTTCTCCACAAAACTGCGAAGGTCAGGGCCTAATATGGTGAAGTTCGGGTGCGGTATATGGTAGCTCGCAAAGTCCACCACATAGTTCCACACATACAGCCGTTTTGCGATCTTTTTCCAGTCTGTAAGGTCTTTATAGAAGGAGCTGTTTTCTTTATCGGTAATCGGTCGCCCGAAGTCATTCTCAATGCTGCACAGGCGCACGATCACGTTGTCGCGAGGTTTGATGTTCGTCGGCGCATGGCGCGTATACTGGTAAGCCAGTGTCTCCACCAGGAAATCGGGATATTGCTTTTCAATCTCTACAGCCACATCGTTGACGAAGCTAATCAAAGCACCCGATTCCGATCCCGTTTTCTCGACTAACGCTTTGCACTTGTCGCACTGACAGGGGCTCATATTGTCGTTCTGCGTGATGGAGATCATACCAGCATCCGGCTGTTCACGGATGATGTTCAACGCGACCTTAACCATCTCGCGTTTCATCTCCTCATTCGTCAGACACAACTGGGTATAACCGCTGTCGCGCTTGCCGTTGATCAGCGCATACCATTCGGGGTGCTGAGCGTAGTATTTCGCAGCGGGCAGCATTTGATCGAATGTATGAACAAAACCCAGCAGGTTGTAATGGCCGCCCATCTCTGGTGGGATTTGCTGATGATGTCCGTTCATACGCATATGCACCGCGAACAGTCCATCTTTCTGCATCACGTTGTGGAAATAGGCCTCACGGTACATCAGCTTAGGTGTGTAGCACACATTCATAGCAGGGATAGTTATGTTCTTCGTTTTGGGAATCCGCTGTGCATCAGCTGCAAACCAGCGGACACCCAGCTTCGTCTCCAGCAGTTCCTGCACCGCATAGATGCTGCCTCTTGGCCGATCACCAGCCAAGATGAGGTCACGTCCATTGGTTCGAATGAGGATGCCGTCGCGGCGGAGCTGTTCCCACTTGAATCCCTTCATCAATCGCTTGACGACGGATGTCTGCCCCACGAAAATCCGTGCTCCCGTGGCGGGAGCGGTGTCCACAACCTTCAGTTTGGCGCCGCTCATTGTCAGTATCGTGTCCGCAAGCTGCTTCGCGGCGAAACGTTCTGGGGCGGTAGCATCCGCGCCCAGTACAATGGTGGCAGTTGGTTTTCCCGCTTTCACGATACTCATCGGTGCGGCTGCTTTTGCGGGCAGATTCACCAACAACAGCAATGGCAGAATGCATGGCACTAATTCATAAATGTTCATGGCATAGTCTCCTTGATCTGTATCTTAACTAACCGTAATTACTTGTGTTTTCTACCGATACGCATCACCCATCGCATTTACTTGCTGGGTTGTATGACGATACGGTCGATTCTGACCGCCTTAATATTGCTATTTTCAGTAGGGCCTGCATAAATCATCATGTCAGGCCTAACTGGCACATTACGCAATTCAAAGCGCTGATATCCCTGCGGACATTGAGCAGCTGTAATAGCCAATTTGGCATTTTCCACTGCAGGATTGTTGTTCTCCACACCAAAGTTGAGGATCACATCCTGCGGATTAGGTGTCTTGCCCTCTGCTGCAATCAGCTTGACATCGACACTTACATCGATGGTCTTCCAGTCAAGCTCCTTTTTACCTAGTTTATAGAACATCGACCAGTGATCGTGAATGCTGGGCATCTCAGAGGCATACCCATTACTAGCCTCTTTGTCGGCTACCACCATGACCCACAGCCCCTCATTTTCATACTGGGTCTGTGGTTCCTGAACGTCTATCCAGTCTGCGCCTTTCACACCATGCACGGCGGGCGGGGTCTTGGCGTAGTTGCCGTCTAGTCCGTAGGTGATCATAGACTTCAGATATGTTTCGTAATGAGCTTCCCATCGGCCTTGTTCGCAGATCCAGTTATTGCCGGAGCTGTTGCTCAGTTTACAGAAGTTATCGACGACCGCATCCCACTTAACACCCGGTACCTCGCGGCCCTTGGCAGCGTGATAGCGCTTCGATAATATCAGCGCATGATCTAGTGCGAGTCGTTGGATGTTGACGCGTTCGGCGAGTTTCGCGTTATGCTGAACCGCACCATATGCCTGATCATATAGTCTTTTTAGTGCAATCAACTCGTCGCAGCTATACCATGTTGGCAGCCCCACATAACAACCCAGCCATATCTTGGATCGCTTTCGTGCGGCCTCCATAAGCAGCACTGCTTTCAATAGTGGCTTACCTGCAGGGCCATAATAACCATCCATGAAGTCCTTCATCACATCACTATCACGTAGTTCAGGGTTCCACATCAGCTTGGCTAACAGGTATATTTTCAGCGGATACATCGTGCAGTCGCGGTTAAAGAAGTCGCCCTGTTCGAACATGCCGATCACGTTGTTTTTGGTGAATGTGCGAAGGTCATCACCCAGATACTCGAAGTTAGGATGAGGTATAAGGTAGCTAGAAAAGTTAACCACATAGTTCCAGATATACAGTCGTTTGGCGATTTTGCCCCAATCAACCATGTCCTTATAGAAGCTGGCGTTATCTTTGTGCGTCATGGGCTGACCGAAGTTGCACTCAATGCTGCATAACCGAACGATCACATTGTCGCGAGGCTTCACCTTCTTTGGCGCATGACGCGTATATTGATAGGCCAGCGTCTCCACGAGGTAACTAGGATAGTGCTTCTCTATCTCCGCTGCGATCTCGTTCACAAATGAAATAAGCGCTCCAGATTGCGATCCGGTCTGTTTAACGAGCTGCTTACATTGATCACATTGGCAATAGCACAGGTTGTCGTTCTGCGAGATTGAGATAATACCGGCATCAGGTTCTTGCTTTATCCACTCCAAAGCACGAACCACCATCTGCTTCCGCATCTCCGCATTTGAGAGGCACAGTTGAGCATCGGGCACTCGTTTGCCATCACGAAGCGCATACCATTCAGGGTGACTGCCAAAGTAGTTATCTGGCTGCAGTAGCTGCGACATCGTGTGCACAAAACCGAGGATGGCAAAGTGGCCTCCCATCTCTGGCTTAATCTGTTGATGATTGCCATTCATCCTCAGATGCACTGGGAAGCTGCCGTCTTCCTGCATCACATTATGGAAGTAAGCCTCACGGTACATTAACTTGGGTGTATAGCAGTTATCCAGATTCGATATAGTGATATTCGCCTGTTTGGGTATGCGGGTTTCATCTGGTGCATACCAACGCACACCTAGTTGGTTTTCCAGCAACTCCTGAACCGCATAAATACTTCCCCGCGGACGGTCACCAGACAGCACAATATCGGAGCCGATGCTGCGCAGCAGGATGCCGTCATACTTCAATGTATTCCAGTCAAATCCCGGTAATAACTTCCTGACGGCTGCGGTTTGCCCAACATAAATGCGAGTACCATGAGCTGGTGCCGTATCGGTAATCGGCAACACCGCGCCGCTAATCTGTTTGATGTAGTCACATAACTGCTTCGCGGCAAAGCGTTCTGAGGTAATCGCATCATGGCCTAACACAATAGTCGCGTTGGCTTTTCGTGACTTAACAATCTGCAGCGATGATGCCTCCACAGGACGGATAACAACCAACATCACAGACAACATCACCATCAACACCAAGAATACAAACAAGCTCAATTCCTCCCCATACTTAAACAGTCGGTTCAATAGATACTTTTGGACTAATTGCCACGCTGCATTATTAGCCATTAAGCGGCATGAAACCTCTAGGCATAACTGAAACACGCTATCTGCACCCATTAAAAAGCGCAGATACCATTCAACTCAACTCGGTATCTGCGCTTATGCGGATGATGACAGAAGCGTTAATTCGCCTTTTCGGCTTCGGATAGAGGCGCGGCGGCTTTCTTCAACGCATCATAATACTTGTCATCCCAGCGTGTATACTCTTTGGGCCAGTCATTACCGCTTTCCTTGCATAACGCCGTATAACGGTCGACGATGGTGCTCCAGTCAACGCCTGGTATCTCTTGGTTTTGCTTCGCCAACCTATGGCGTGAGGTAATCAGCAATAGATCCAATGTCAACCGTTGGATCTGCACGCGCCGCAGGAGCACTGCATCACCGCGAACAGCCGCTTCTGCCTGATCGTATAGCCGTTTGTAGGTCACCAAATCATCGTATGTCAGGTAATCTGCGTTTCCGATGAAGCAGCCCAACTTGATGCCTGCACGCTTTCGCACCGATTCCATATACATTAGGGCATCGAACAAGGGCTTACCTGCAGCCCCATAGTAGCCATCCAGGAACTCCTTAATGATGGGGATTTCCGGCTGATACGGGTTCCACATCAGTTTGGACAGAAGGTAGAGCTTCAGGGGATACATGTTCGCATCCCTGTTGTAGCGATCGCCCTGCTCCAACATGCCGATGACATTGTTATCCACAAAACTGCGCAGATCAGGGCCTAATATACTGAAGTTCGGGTGCGGAATGATGTAGTTGTGGAAATCCACCGTGTAGTGCCACACATAGAGCCGCTTAGCGATCTTGCTCCAATCACATAAATCATTGTAGAACTTGGCGTTAGCCTTATCGGTAATCGGCTTACCAAAGTCGCACTCGATGCTGCACAGCCGAACGATCACGTTGTCGCGCGGTTTGATGGTCTTCGGTGCTTTACGCGTGTATTGGTAGGCCAGAGTCTCCACGAGGAAATCGGGATACTCTTTTTCTATGGCTTCAGCAACGTCATTCACAAAGCTAATCATCAATCCCGACTGTGTGCCGTATTTCTCCACCAAAGCATTACACTTGTCGCACTGGCACGGCACCTTTGTGTCGTTCTGCGAAATAGAGATCATACCCGCATCGGGATTTTCGCGGATGCACTCCAACGCCCTCTTGATAACGGCCTGTTTCATCTCCTCATTGCTGAGGCACATTTGCGTGTATCCACTCTGCCGTTTACCATCGATGAAGGCATACCATTCGGGATGCTGCGGGAAATACTCCGCTGTCGGCAGCAGAATCCGCTCAAAGGAATGCACAAAACCTATGAGCGTGTAGTGGTTACCCATCTCCTGCGGTATCTGCTGATAATGACCATTGTTGCGAGTATGCAGCGGGAACAGTGCTTCATCAACCATGACGTTGTTGTAGTAGGCCTCGCGGTACATCAGCTTAGGGGTATAGCACACATTCATATTGGGGATATTAATCGTGTGGCTCTTCGGAACTCGCTGAGTATCAGGTGTCCACCAACGTACACCCAGTTTGCTTTCCAATAGCTCCAGCACCGCATATATCGATCCACGCGGCCGATCACCGCTGATAATAAGATCACGGCCTGTTGTGCGAATGAGGATGCCATCTCTTCGAAGCCGGTTCCAGTCAAACCCACGCAGCAGCTTCTTCACGGTGTTGGTTTGGCCGATGTAGATGCGTGTGCCGCCATTGGGCACCTCATCGGTGATCGGCAGCACAGCTCCGCTGATATTCTGAATATATTCCACGAAATGCTGAGCCGCAAAGCGTTCGGACTCTGTGGCATCAGGCCCCAAAACAACAACTGCTGCGGGTTTTCCGTTATTAACTATTCTCATAAATACAGCCTTTCATCACTTATTGTTTACTGGGCTGCATGGTGAACCGGTCCACACGAACAGCCTTAATGCCTGGGTTCGGAACAGGACATGCAAACAACACCATACCCTGCTCCAACTTCAGTCCTTTTATAACGGCACGTTGGTAGCCATGCTGCAGCTCCGACGCTAGCGGAAGATTGGAGAGGGTCTCTTTGGTTACCGTGTTATAGATGCCCCA
>CAZFLA010000169.1:5115-7268 GCA_964519405.1 uncultured bacterium | reverse complement strand
GGCAAGCACTACAAACGCATCACCGACCTGCTGAAGCAGTATGGTGTGGAGATCGTCAGCCTAGACTGCGATGGCTGCATCGACGCGCTCGTACCGATATGGCTCGATAACGGCGTCAACACCATGTTCCCGATGGAAGTAGGCACATGGAACGCCAGCATCGCCCCGTGGCGTGAGCAGTATGGCAAGCAGGTGCGCGGCGTAGGCGGCATGAATAAAGTGGTATTCTCGCGTGAGAAGTCCGATATCGATGCGGAAATCGAGCGGCTAAAACCACTGATTGACCTCGGCGGCTACATCCCATGCCCCGATCACCGCATCGCACCTGATGCTAAGTTTGAGAACGTGATTTACTACGTGGAACGCATGCATAAACTGTCGTAACCGACAGCCGATCTAGATTCTGGGAATAGGGCGCAGTTGCTGCGCCCTATTCACTTTTCTTAGAATTTGATGAGCTGAATGTTGCTGAATGTTAGCACCATGCGGTCTGCCTTGGTATTGCAGCCTAACCTAATTGCCTTTATGGAGCTTAAAGTCAGCTTTCCGTCACTGTCAGCACCGATCATCATCGCCATGCTGTCAAAGGTCAGCACAACATGCTTCTTCTCTTTGCTCGCCGCCACGCCTGTCATATAGCTCGTTTCACCTGGTGTCTCCACCATCATCATCCGTACCATGGAGCCATCACCATCTGAGCTGCACTCCAGATCAAACCCCACAGCATCATAGCCCGAGATATCTATCGTCTTGTCGAAGTCGACATATGGGTATGACCATCTATCGTGGTTGCCGCTAAACTTGCTGTCAATCTGCAGCACTTTGGCGGATGGATTAGTCACCGTGACGGTATCTCCAGCGCTGATATTCGATTTCCAACGGCTTGCATCATACAGGTCGAAGTCCTGAACCTTTTTGGGGGTTAGTGTGCTTAAGTCATATTCGAAGTGGCTGACAACTGGGCTAACTACTCGCGCACCGAACTTGGCAACAGCTTTGACATCATGAATCCCCGGAGCCGATGGTCCCGGCTTCACGATATACTCCAGCACCTGTCTGCCCATGGCAGCCAACTTCACATTGCGTGTGGCATTGGCCACGCTCCAGCCTTTGGGCACAGACAGCGTTACGCTCCCTTTGCCACTCGCCGTCTGACTGAAGTTATACACCTCCACGGTGTATGTAAACTGCTTGGTGTCTTTGTTTTCTATGGTGTAACAGTCGCGGCCTTTGTTCTGTTGTATCAAAGAATGGCCACAAAGTATTAACGGCTGGGGTTTTATCACCGGCATTTTCGCTCTGGGTATGACCACCCCTGTCAGCTTCTTGGTGATGGCTGGATCAACACCCATCACATACACAGCTTCTGGACCAATTTTAACCGGCACAGCACCATCAAGCACCTCAGCCGATACGGGGCTGCCGAAAATGTTCATCACTTTAGCTTTGTTTGCAGCTACTGGAATGGACACCATGGTTGGCTTAGCAGACCAGCAAATCATGACCAAGCCCTTAGGTGTTTTGAACAGACGGCAGTTGATATCGCCATCCTTCATGGGATATTGTCCCAGGTAGGTGCCCTCACCAAGCATGTTAGTTACTGTGGAAAGTGTAATAAGGGCAGGATTCGGCGATAAGTCGGGTTTGAGTATTCCGAACTGCGTTCCATTCTCCAGATACTCAGGAATCACAAAGAAAAAGTGGCGTTCATTACCTGCAATCAGCGACATCGCAGCGGACTGAGGGATGAACTCCGCCTGCAGTTTTTCGTCAGACACCGACAGCAGTCCCTTGCCGTCGCCTTCGATCTCCTGCCCGCGCAGCGCTATACCCGCTTCAGTCATCCATGACGGTAAAGTATCGAGGCGATATTCCTTGAGCTGTTTACGGTAGGACGCTAAGTTGTCGGGATAACTCGACGGCGCCGCATACCGATGCCAGTTGAAAACATCAAAGTAGTTCTGCACGCCATTTTGATATAGCCCTCGGCTATAACTTGTCGGGCCGACACACACAGATCCCTGTGTCACGATCGCGGCAGGGTTGCCAGCTTTCAGCCCCAGATATGCCGCTTTGAAGTATCCTGACGATCGGTCGCTTAAGTCATTCCAAAAGCCGATATCCGATTCATTCCAGGGTTCATAGGCCTTGAT
>CAZFLA010000169.1:0-5105 GCA_964519405.1 uncultured bacterium | reverse complement strand
GCTGCCGTAGGTTTTGGCCATCTGTTTCGTGAACTTGTATACATCACGAAGGTCGGCAGGATATGAGGTTCCATCCGGCTTATTCGCCTTTGCCCAACCAGGGGTATCATGCCACACCTCAAAGATGTGCACCCCTTGAGACGACAACGCATTGACAGTCTGACTAATATCGCCCCAGTTATACTTATCTTGCTGCGGCTGAAGACCGCTCCAGCGAAGCCGTTCACGAATCCAGGGGATACCAGCCAGCTTCACAACCTGCGCGAAGGGTACACGCTGATCGTTGCTTTTCAATAACCACGCACTGGCGGCATCGGCACCTAATCGGCCCGATGCTGGCAAGGGTGCGCCTTTGCGGTCCATCACCACACCAACCGAAGCCGACTTACTGCCGGAATCATCACTGACGGTGAGCTGATACCAACCCGGTTGATACCCCTTCAGGCTGATCATCGCAGTGCCGTTTTCCGCATCGGATGTACCGCTGGACACTTGGTTGCTCCAGTAGTCTGTCAGCTGATAGCTCACCCGACCTTTCGCTTCCTTAACGGTAAACTTCATCGGTTGCTGGTCAACATATAGGTTGCCAGCTTGACCACTGGTGATGGTCAGCGCCATGGTGCAAGTAGGCAGCAGCAGTCCCGCCCCAAGCACCGCTGCCAGGTGGTATCGTCGCATGTCTCAATCCTCCCACGGATTTATGTTCTGGGAGTATTATACGGGAAGTGCACACCTTGAGTACACACAGCAACGATTCTCAGACCATCTGTTCTTGTTCACCGCAGCAGCACGATGCGTTGTTTGCTTGTCACCTAATAGTAAGCAGCGCCAACATTCCACTCACATTCATGGCCTCGTGCAGATGCTGAAATCGGCGATAACACGCATGGCACCCCGTTATTGGCCCGATTGTGCTGTCAAATGGCCGTAAATACGTAGATTATCCCTATTGCACAGTGCTATACTTCAACCACTAGACTATCCGTATGGAGTTTATTCAATATGCCTATCACCAAGATTAGCTATCCCGACTACCTCAACCGAGTGATCGGTGGGTGGATTGGTAAATGCATCGGCGGAGCCACTGGCGCCGCTATGGAAAACAACAAGAGTTTGATGCACTATACCTTAGATAATGTGTTCCCCGACCCCAACGCCATCCCTCCGAATGACGACCTCGACCTACAGGTGCTCTATCTGCAGGATGTTCTGGAGCGCATCGGCCCCCGGTTTGACAGCCGCGACATCGCGCGCAGCTTCGCAGAGCACAACCTCTGCATGGCTAACGAATATGCCGTAGCGGTGCGCAACATCCACCATGGTGTGATGCCGCCTCTTTCGGGTGTGTTCAATAACGACTACTTTAAAAACAGCATGGGCTGCCCCATTCGCTCCGAAATATGGGCGTTTGTCTGCCCCGGTGACCCCAACACCGCAGTGGAGTTAGCACGAATCGATGGCTGTATCGACCACGCCTCCGAAAGCATCAGCGGTGAGCAGTTCAACGCCGCGCTGGAGGCCTTGGCTTTTGTTGAGCAAGACGTCAACCGATTGCTGGACATGGCGATGAGTTTTATCCCAGAACACAGCGAGCTTGCGGGATGTGTTCGGATGGTTCGCGCAGGATACCTGGCTGGCGAGAGCTGGGAGCAGACTCGTGAGAAGATGCTCCAGCGTTACGGCAGTGCCGATGCCAGCTACAGTGTGCCAAACCTAGGTTTGATCATCCTTGCCTTGCTGCATGGCCAGGGCGATATGGAGAAGACACTGCTTCATGCCATCAACGGCGGCTTCGACACCGACTGCACCGCCGCAACCGCAGCAACTATCTTGGGCGTGATGTTGGGTGCCGATAAAATCCCAGGCTTCTGGCTGGATAAAATCGGCCATGACATCGTGGTGGGAACAGTCGACATCAAGCGCGACCGCAGCAAAGTCACGGAGCTTGGCGAAGACACCTGCAAGGCTGGCCTGTCATTCGCGCGCGACGGCATCACACAGGTTGAGTTCACCGACGTTCCAGAAGGCATAGAGCCGTCGCTGCCGGAAGCTCGTCCAGAACCAGAGTTCACCCTGGAAGTCGAATACGAAGGTGATCCCACCATCGGTGTGGGTGAAACACGAACAGTGGTGCTGCAGGCCGTCAATGCCACCGAGCGCGACATGCAGTGCCGTCTGAGCCTCAACTGCCCAGACAACCTAACCACCGAGAAGAGCGCAATTGACGTAATGCTTCCCGCATTCGACTCGGTTGATGTGGCCGTGGAGTTCTCCACAAAACCCGGCATCACGGAGCTGCCAACGCGCAACATCGTCAGTGCCGTGCTGACAAGCGGACAGCACCAGTTAGCTGATGTGGATTTCGGGCTCATGGGTGCATGGCGCATGAAGCTGATCGGCCCATTCTGGGACAACTACGATACCACCAAGTATGACGCTGATCCATATCAAGAAAAGATGCAGCGCATCAACGGAGTGCATGACTTCTACTCCATGTTCAGCGGCTGGGCGAACATCAACCGCGAGTATATCGACGAAAGCTTTGCCGACATCGATGAGCTGCCTGGCACCATCGTGAACATCCATCATGACATATGGGAGATGGATGAACTGGTGAAGTATAAGGGACCGTGCTGCGTCTACTTGGTTTGGGATATGGTATGTCCAGATGACAAACCCGACACCATACTGCATATCGGCAACAACGACGCTTACCGTGTATGGCTCAACGGCGATTTGGTTGCCAAAAGCGACAACGCAACCATGTGGATGCCTTACAACATGGGCGGCGGAGTAAACCTGAAGAAGGGCACCAACCGCTTCATCTTTAAGCTCGCACGCACAGGCAACAACCTGAACTTCAGCCTGCTGATGCGCAGCGGAGCCAGTCGGCTTCGATACTACGCTGATACATCCAGCGTGGTGCTGTAGATGCATGCGGGTTCAGCCCTCACACTCATGATCCGCTTCCATTTTGAGGGCGGATCAGAGCAGATGAACCTCATCACCAAAGATGGTGAATACCTGCTGCGCTTAACACCGCTGGATGGCGGGATGCGGCCGCAGTTCTTTATACAGATCGCTGGTGATTGGGGACGTCCGGCAATTGGACCTGTGTTAAAAAAGGGCGATGATGTGCACATCACCGCTGTGTGGACAGGTGAAGCTATTCACCTGTTCACCAACGGTCTGCATACCGGGCAAGGGCGAAGCGGTCAGACCACACCATCAGATTCACCGCTCATCATTGCGAAGGCCAGCAGATGGGCACCACACCCGCTAAATGGCAAAATCACACTTCAGCGTCTGCTTCCGCAGGCGCTGTCATTGGCCGATATCCTGCGAGATGAGCTAAACATCGCGCAGCCACAAAAAGACAGCTCCTCACAGCTCAGCGACTTTACACACTGGCACATAACCGGTGGGATACGCGCCAAAACATCGCAAGGGCTGCAAGCCAAAGCAACAGCACCCATCATGCAGATGATATGCACGGGGCTTGATGTTGACATCACAAACAAGCATGAGCTTGGGCTGTTGATCAGCAGTAAAGCGCGGCAAGCACAAATCGCCTTCTTTACAACCGGAGGTGTGCGCATACTCGAGCTGGATCTGCCCGCATATGGCAGCACGGGCACCGTGCTGGTAAACATGCGTGACATTCCCGAGTGGGCTGGCAGGCTGCAGGCGATAGCCCTTTTGCTGGATGATCGCGATCACACCACAGTGCTTCAAGATATCCGGGTCGAAGAAAAGCCCACCCTGCCGCCTTGGCTGTCACTGGAATTGGTGGACACATCGCCGGTTCTGCCACGATGCGGCAACCCCTTCACCATTCGGCTGCGGCTCCATAACGCGGGAGGAGCAGCCATAAAGCTACAGGTGACGGTGGTCAGTTCGGCATTTCGCTGCCTGTCTGAGCCTTCGCATCAGCTTCCGGCACTCGATGCCCGTGCCCAATCCATCATGCAGTGGAGTATTAAGCCGCTGAAAAACGGGCATATGAGTCTCGCATTTCGGTTGGAGTGTGCAGGCGTACCAAGCAAAGAAGTGCAGATACCATTATATATCCTTGAAGAACAGCGTCACGCCGAGTTGCTGCCGCCAAAGTCTGTCGACACAAAGCCCATCTCCGTCGGCATGATGGTCTGCCCATTGTGGCGTCAGGGCAGCCGGGGCGACCGCAGCGGATGGTATGAAATCACACCTTACCCTCAACGGCAGCCGGCTTTAGGATGGTATGACGAGGGCGACACCGCTGTGACCGACTGGGAGATACGATGGGCTGTTGAGCATGGGGTGGAGTTTTTCACCTGCTGCTGGTACCGTGACAAGCAGAATATCGGCAAACCGGTCGTCCCATGGCTTAACCACTGGGTGGAAAGTCTACAAAAAGCGCCCTATGGTCATCTGGTGAAGTATAGCCTTCTGTGGGAAAACCTCGGGTGTCCTGGTGTATCCAATGCCGATGACATGCTGCAGAACCTACTGCCCTATTGGATAGCCAACCACTTCACGCATCCGTACTACCTCACGCGCGAGGGTAAACCGGTGCTGCATGTGTATGGCGTTCAGAAAATGGTAGATGAACTCGGCGGTGAAGCCGGTGCTCGCAGGACCATCGCATTAATGCGTGAAGGCTGCAAAAAAGCAGGGCTAAATGGCTTGATTTTGATGGGTGCCAACCACACGTCACCATCGAATGATAACTCACTGGCAGCGCGAGTGGGGTTCGATGCCATGTGGGCCTACCACTGGCCCACAGCCAGTGACGTCATGCCGGCTGTGTATACCCCTCAAAGCATCATGAAGCTTCAACAACGCTGCTGGCAGATGCAAGATAAAAGTGTGCTGCCCCACAGCAACACAGTGTGTATGGGTTGGGATGCATCGCCATGGGGGCAGACGAAGGCGTTCTGCTTTCGGATCGGGCTGTGGGCGGATCGGACACCTGGTCCACATCCAATGCCCTGGCGGCGACGATCCGTAAAATGGGTCCCTATGACCTGATCGTCGCCGGACGTCAGGCCATCGACGGCGACACGGCCCAGGTGGGCCCCCAGATCGCAGAAAAGCTGGGACTTCCCCAGGTGACCTACGTGATG
>CAZFLA010000168.1:0-7281 GCA_964519405.1 uncultured bacterium | reverse complement strand
GGGTATGCAGGGGCACCATGGAAGCGTATGCCTCTGGCTTTTCCACACGAGCTGACAGCTTCACACTAGATGGACGCCAAAGCGACCGTGTGGTGCTGACAGCCATCAACAGCCGCAGCAGAGAAAAGTGGACAGTATATGGCTCTATACGAACACGAGTTGGTAATTCGTGGGAGCTGGAACCATATATGATCAACAACATTCCGGTTTATGGCGGGCGTTGGTGGGTGGAATTTGCTCCATTCCGCCGCACGGTGGCACGCCTTGATGTCAGCGGAGATACCGACCGAGGAGGATTCCGGATATTCCTACAGCAGATAACTCGCTAAACATCGCGAAATAGCTATGATGCCGCGGGTTTAGTCACCCACACGAATACGTTCCCAGAGCTGATGCTTCGGGAACTACGTCCAGTGTGGGTTCCTGCACCGCACGGCTTACCATTACCGGCCGGCGTTGCTTCAATCCGGCCCGCGCATGGATGCCGATGCAGCTATGTCTTGGACCCACCAATTTACCATGTTGATTGTACAGAGCCATTCATTGGCATTTACCCAAATCCGCTGCACTGCAACCAGCTTGTGAATGCTATTTTGTTATAGACCCGTTGAACATCGCGTTACAATGGTATAGGAAATAGCTATTTGGGCCGCATAACATGCGGCCCAGTTATTGCGGAGGTCGCGTAGTGATGCGAGCAGTTCAGTTTGGTGCAGGAAATATCGGCCGCGGATTCATGGGGCAACTTTTGTATGAGAGCGGTTTTGACATATGCTTTATCGACGCCGTGCCGGTAGTAGTAGACACGCTTAATTCGCGTGGCGGTTACCCAATAGATATCGTTGGTGATAATCCCGAACGCATTCAGGTTCAGAATGTGCACGCCGTTATGGCGATGGATATCCCGGCGGTTGCTGAAGAAATCGCCCAAGCTGATGTCTGCGGCACATCAGTGGGTGTGATGATTTTGCCAAAGATTGCTGGTGCCTTAGCCGCTGGTATCGAAAAACGCATGAAAGACGGCGTAGAAGCTAGCCTCAATGTGTTTGTTCTTGAGAATCAGATGGATGCCGATGATGTGCTGAAATCAGAAGTGATGAAGCACCTTAGCGCTGATGCGCAGCGGTATTGTGAGGCCAAAGTCGGGTTTGTGTTATGTGTGGTCAGCCGCATGGTTCCGGTGATGACACCTGAACAGCGAGCCGAAGACCCGCTGCTGGTTCGTGTGGAAGCCTACAAGCGACTTCCTGTTAAGGCAAAAAGTATTAAGGGCGAGCTGCCCCATATTGTTGGTGTGGAGCCTTCCATGGCCTTTGAGGGGCATGAGGAACGCAAGCTATACGTTCATAACGCCTCTCATGCGATGTTTGCCTATCATGGCTATCTTAAGGGCCATGAGTTCATATGGCAGTGTGTGCAAGACAGCGAAATCAACAGCATCGTCAGAGACGGTATGGACATGGTTGGTAAGGTGTTGGTTGCGCGCCATGGGTTCGATGTTGAAGACCAAAAGGCGTATCTGGATGATCTGCTGGACAGGTTCTGCAATAAGCAGCTAGGCGACTCGGTTGCTAGAGTAGGCAGAGATCCGCTGCGGAAGCTTCGTCCTAATGACAGGCTAGTGGGAGCGCTGCGGATGCTTGAGCGAGAAGGGGAAGTACCTGACGCGTTCTACAAGACCATTGCAGCCGCGTTGAAGTTCGCCGTAGCCGATGATGAAAGCGCTCAGCAGTTACAGGCCATGTTGACCGCCGATGGGGCGGCTAAGGTGCTGAAGTCACTGTGTGGGATTGATCCTGCTGAAGCTGCAGGTAAGGCGATTTTAGCTTACCTGAAGTAGTTTACGGATATTATCAGGGGCATAGTGATGCATGCCCCTGATGAGCTGTTCTAGCTAATTCTCGGCTGCCGGAGGTTAGGGCGCGGCGCAAGCTCTGGCTTGGCGGGCGGGTTCTCAGCTATCTGCTGCAAGATGACCTCGATGGCTTTATCAAGCTGTGGGTCAACACCATTCACATAATCCTGCGGTCGGTAGATCACTTCGATATCGGGGTCGGTTCCGTAATTCTCAACAGACCATCCAACATCATTGAAGTGGAACGCATACTCGGGTTGTGTGGTGGTTGTGCCATCCACGAGCTGATGATCACCCATGATGCCGATGACACCGCCCCAGGTGCGCTCACCAATGAGCGTGCCGATTTTCATAAGCTTAAAGCTGTGGCTGAAGATGTCACCATCAGACCCGGCTTCCTCATTTGTTACCGCCACAATTGGTCCGCAGTAACTCTGGCTGGGGTATGTTTCAGGCTGACCATATCGGGGCACATCCCAACCAATGGGTTTGCGCAGTAGCTTTTCCAGCAGCAGTGAGCTGACATGCCCGCCGCTGTTGAAGCGAAGGTCCACGATGAGGCTGGGTTTGTCTAGTTCCGCCAGATACCCCCTGTGGAACTCGCTGAAGCCTTGTCCCATCATATCGGGTATGTGCAGGTATCCTACCTGACCATCGGTCGCTATATGCACTTTCTTGCGGTTCTGCACAACCCATTCACGGTATCGCATAGAGGTCTCATTGCCTGAGGTCATGACCGTTACCACATACTGCGAGCCGTCTTCCGCTTTCTTCCAGGTCAAATCAACCTCCGCATGGGCAAGGTTGATCAGCGCTTGATTTGGTGTGAGCGCCTCAGATAATGGCTGACCGCCTACATCGATGAGCACATCGCCTTCGGACACCGAGATGCCAGGGGCAGCTAACGGTGAGTTGAGCTCCTGCTTCCAACTATCGCCGCGCACGATGTGCTTCAGTTGGTATCCAGCTAGCTCTGAGTTCCATTCAAAATCCGCACCGAGTGAGCCAACCTGCTGATACGGTGTCGGACGGTAATCGCCGCCGTATTCGTAAGCGTGAGAGGTGCCAAGCTCACCTTGCATCTCCCACATAAGGTCACTAAGTTCAGCACGGGTTGATATTCGGTCCAGCAACGGCAGGTATCTATTGTATACGCCCACCCAATCGACGCCCGACATGGTATCGCTCCAGAAACGCTCACGCTGCATACGCCAGGCCTCGCGGTATATCTGCTTCCACTCTTGCCGCGGATTCACGCTGAGGGCGATGCGGTTGATGTCGATGATGCCGCTTTGCTTGCATGCGGAATGCGGTGCGTTGTCATCTGGTTTTGTGCTGCTTTTCAACATGCGAAGCTGGTGATCCTGAACGATAGCCGTCCAATCGCCATTCTCACTGGTGAATATGCGGTCCACACCATGGATAAGCATCTCGTGCTTGAGATCTTCAAAGCTAAATATGCAGAGGTCCATCTTGTTTGGCTCATGGCTCAACGCGCCATGAGGCGGAGCTTCAATGCCTATCAGCTTGCCGTGGGTGGCATAACATCCGTAATACCGAGCTTCGGGAACAGGGAAGGCCAAAACACGGCCCTGTATACCCTCTAGATCGATTTCAACCGGTTTTACTTTCGGCTTCTCATCTTTCTTAGCTTCATCGGATTTACTGGTGTCGTCATCTTTTTTGTCGTCTTCCGACTTCTTGTCCTCGTCTTTAGGCGGCTGTGGGATGAACGGATTTGGCGTATCTGCTTTCAAAGTGACCAGATACAACCGGCCAGCATTCGTGAAGTTCAGATCAAAGAAGATGCTGTCGTAAACCGGGTTGTAGTCACGATACGACACAAACGCAAGATACTTGCCATCAGGATCCCATGTGGGGCTGAAGTCGTTGAACTCGCTGCTTGTGACTGCTGAGCATTCCAGGCTGCTGGTGTTTACGACCTTAATGATGCGGGTGCCAGGTCCTGTCTGGTAGTCGTATGCGATCCATGCGCCGTCGGGCGAGAAGCAAATACCGGAAATACGCCCCCATGCACTGTGATCAAGCAGGGTAGTGGATTTCGCATCGGTATCGACCAGGATGAGGTTGCCCGCAACATCGGTGAGCGCAAGTTTGGAGTCGGTAGGGGATGCACTGATAGACATCATCACGCTGTAAGCGCTAAGGTCAATGGCATCAGCAGCACAGCTGCATGCCATGTCTTTAACCATCAGCCTTTCTTCCCCTTCGTCGAGGGTGTAGGCTACTTTCTTGCCGGCATTCATATAACAGGCGATACGAACACGCTGGCCATCGATCGTGCTGATGCCTTTCACGGCACCTTCCCAGTTGGCAAACGAGTAGAGTTTACCGCGCACCACGGCCGCAACAGAATGACCATTAGGATGGATACTTAGGTTGTGAAGATGGTCTGCCGCTTTTGGGTATTTCGTTGATGTCTGCGTTTGGGGACCGTTGAAATCGATAGCAACCATTTGCTCAGCCGATCCTGGGGTCATGATGAAGATATCACCACCCGACTCAAACACCACACGCTGCCCATCTGTGCTTGCTTGGCGGACATAGAAATCCGTTCGGTTAGTCAGCCGTTGAAGCTCGCTGCCGTCGGGTTTTGAGCTGTAGACATTGCCGATACCTTCATGGTCGGAGATGTATGCGATACGATCGCCAAGCCACATAGGGCTCGCGTAGTTGGTGTTAAGGTGGTTCAGTTTTACAAATTCGCCATCGCCGTCGATATCAATCCATAGTTGACCAGCTGTGCCTCCGCGGTAGCGCTTCCAACGTGCGGGGTCAGCGGTGTTGCGGCCTATTAACACGGAGTTGGCTGGGCCCTTAGCAAACGCATTTGCTTTGCCGTAAGGCAAGTGTGTGGGCTGTCCGCCATCAATGGAGATGCTCCAGAGGTTGGCTGCCCGGGCTGTCGGTTGGGATGTATTGCTGGCAAAGATGATCTGGCTGCTGTCGGAACTCCAAGCCACAGGCATGGAACTCGCCGCTAAGTAGGTTAACCGACGAGAGGGGCCGCCTTCGGAGGGTATCACATAAACCTCGATGGGCCCTTCCTCGCGTCCGGCGAACGCAATCCATTTGCCATCAGGTGAGAAACATGGATGAGTAGCCATGGCAACACCGGCCGTTAACCGTCTCGCGGTGCCGCCTGCAGCGGCTACAAGCCAGAGATCATCTTCGCACACAAAAGCGACTTGATCAGCATGTATAGTAGGGTATCGGTAATATCCTGGCAAAATGTGATCCTCCATAACTTCTCACCCAACTAGCAGAAACCTGGGTGTGTATTTATTATACAATCCAAAGCGGACTCGTTTCGTTACGCATATTGCATCCTAAAATTGGGAGTTACACAAGCACTTACAACCGGTGACATACTTAACGAATCCAACCAGATGATGTTGGATGTCTATAGATGTTTATAAGGGAGCCAACAAGCTGGGCCTGCTTTCGATGTTCCTTCTGCGGTAGGAAGGTATCACCATAGAGACCGATAAAGGCACGATCGCCCCAAAGTATAACGTTGTGCTGTCTAAACGTTATATAATGGAGGATTATCAGAAAATATGAGCTAATAATGATAAATAACATTATATATACTATATAAACGTATTATTTATATAGTATGTCGTCTGAGTGCTGTGATACCACATATTTTGCATTATTTTAAAAATAACATCTGAAACCTATTGATTTTCATGATGGTGTTGATGTATGCTGGTAATAATTTGTGGAAACGTAAGACCAAGGCTATTTGCATTATGAGGCTATTGACAGAAATGATTAGTATCAACCGTATCGTCCTTACCTGTGTCGCTGTTTCAAGCATTTATACTCCAGTATTCGCATCTCCCGTTCTGCATGTATCAAGAACGAACGTCGATCTTGGTGAAGTGTACGCACACGCTAAGCAACGTGTTAAGTTTGAGTTCAAGAATTCAGGAGACAAGTTGTTAACACTTGAAGAAGCTACTTCAGGTTGTGTGGAGTGTGTGACTGTCGATTTCCCAAAGCAAGGGATTGCTCCAGGTAAATCAGCCGTTATTACCGTGGGTGTTGAACCAACGGGTAACTTCAGGAATACTATTTCGCTACGAACCAATGATCCTAAATATACAATGGTGGACTTAACAGTATCTGGCAAAGCCAAAGATGCTGTAAAGCTGCAACCGTCCTTTTTATACTTTGGCCTTATACCAACTAGTGGTGAATGGCATGGAACCGCGTATGTTGTGCCTCAAGGAAAGAATAAGTTTACCGTACGTGCTAAAGGTGGTAGCAATACGGTATCTGCTAAAGTCGGGAAGCCAAATGCAGAGGGTGGCTTCCCTATTCTTGTGACTGTTAAACCAAACGGGTATGAAGGGCGAATTAGTCAGCATATTGAGCTTACGTTGAGTTTGCCTGGGCGACCAGTCATCGACTTATTAGTGCTAGGCGAAAGCCATAATAGCACTAACCGACCTAAATGAGGGTGTTAAAATGTTCAACACAAAAATCACCATGTTATGTGCTATTGTGACTTTAATAGCATGCCAGTGTCACCCTGTTTCAGCTGATGCTGGCGGAGCCATTATGCTTATGGACCCTGATGTCCAAACAGAACTAAATCTGGACAGCACGCAAAAAGGGTCTATCGAGTTACTTAAAAATGACCTCAAACCGAATCGAGACTTAAGTGATGTTCAGGCCCATATGGCCAACATACTTAAGCCAGAACAACTGAAAAGACTAGGTGAACTGCGTATTCAAAGTATGGGCACTATCAGCTTGAGCTGCCCGGATGTAGCTGATGCGCTTCACCTTACTTACGACCAGCAAACCGCCGTTACCAAGATACTGCGAAGCTTCTACGATACCCAAGCAGAAATGTCTCCAGAGGAGTTAGCTTCACATTCGGTAGATATGTATGCGAAGGTGAAAGATGCTTTGTGGGTAGTGCTTAATGCCGCACAATGTGATCAACTTGTCTCAATGGCAGGCGAACCAAGCAAGCTGTTTGAGGAGGTCGCTCGATGAAGAGACTAGGTTTATTATGTGTTTTGAGTTTACTGTTACTGACATCAGCTGTTTTTGCCCAAGATGCCTCTGTTACCTTGAGAAACGGTGATGCCGATAATAACGGTGTTGTTAATTCAGCCGATTCCGCAGTGCTAGATGCTGCATTTGGTTCCAACCCAGACAGCGCCAACTGGAATGCTAATGCAGACCTAGATGGAGACCACAACGTTACACTGTTTGATTACACGATAGTTGATAATCATTATGGTCAGACTGGTGCTGCCGCACTAACAGGTACTACGGGCACCACCGGCGGACAGTATTACGTTACGGTAAGGATAACACTAAGCAACTGGACCGGATATCAACAAGGCGATCAAGACGATAGAAAAAGACTAGTGCAGTTTCGG
>CAZFLA010000167.1:0-7311 GCA_964519405.1 uncultured bacterium | reverse complement strand
TGTGTACCTTGCTAACCGGTGGTGAAGCGGCATCCATGCGCCGGCTGGAGTGAAGCGACGCCGGCCGCTTTTGGTAAGCCGCGCGGTGCAGGAACCCGCACGAAACGCAGTTCCCGAGCGTCAGCTCTGGGAACGTAGTTGTGTGGGTGACTAAACCCGCGGCATGGCTATTTTGCAGTTGGTTCAGTAGTTTACCAGCAGACGAGCATAAAAAAACAGCCATGGCGTGTTGCCATGGCTGTTTAGTAACATTGATCAATACCAGTCAGCGTTGTTGCGATAGATGTTCATCTGGTGACTGGCTGTTTTTGGCGCTATCCTTACGGTACCAGCCCGCTTAACATCGCCGTCCATCTTAACCTCAAGATACACATCGATGTAGCTGTCACTGTGGTTCAACACCCACACATAATACGGCCTGTCAGATGCGTAACTCTGTGTTGTAAAATTATAAACTTGGTAACGGCTGCCGTTGTCAACACGCGAACATCCAAAGCCCGTCATGTAATAGCTGCAAGCGTCGTAGTCATCATACCAACCCTCTTTTGGTGCAGTGATCACTTCAATGTCCTGCATATCTCCAGAGGAATTGGCTTCAACAGTGATCTCTACCGATGAGTTAGAGCCTAGGCCTTGTTCTCCACCGCCGCAGCCAGTAAATAGTGAAACAAGTGCGGCACACAGCACCAACACTGGGATAATTCGCTTCATGAAGCACCCTCCTGATCAATTCTGAATGAAGCATACCTTATTGTGTGATGGCAATGCAACATTATAATGTCATCAATACGGTTATCTATTATATTAGTCTAGGCATAAGAAGCACTAGTTATCAACTAGGTGCTGCAGCATCTATACTGACGGGATGTGTAAATTCAAAGCAGCTGCCTTGGCCAACTTCACTTGTGACAGAAATGCGCCCTCCTAGAAGCTCCACGAGCCTTTTGCAGATCGCCAAACCTAAGCCAGTTCCATCGTGCTGACGCTGCAAACCGGAATCAATCTGGCGGAACGACTCGAAGATCACCTGCATATCAGCTTCACTGATGCCAATACCGGTATCAGTTACCCGAATGACATAATCATCGTTCTGCCTCTCTGCCTTTATCGATACTTGGCCCTGCTGCGTAAACTTCACCGCATTGCTCACTAGATTCATCAGAATCTGCTCAACGCGTCTCCTGTCACTGATAATCTGCCCTACATCCGGTGCGATATCCACGTAAAGTGTTAGCTTCTTGTTCTCTACCTGCGGGCTAATGATATCCGCAACTTGCTTAATGGCATCCACCAAGTTGAATGGATCATGTGATACTTCAAACTGACCTGCTTCAATTTTGGAGATATCCAATACATCGTTAATGAGGTCCAGCAGGTGGCGACCACTTGCCTTCACCATGGAAAGCTGCCGCGACTGCTCTTCGTTAAGCGGACCAGCCAGCCCCTGCAGCAGTATCCCTGTGAAGCCAATAATGGAGTTCAATGGGGTTCGCAGTTCGTGTGACATAGTAGCTAGGAACACCGACTTGGTTTGGTCTGCTCTCTCAGCGCGATCACGCGCACGAGCCAACTCCTCAGTACGCTCAGCAACACGTATCTCAAGATCGTCTGCATGGTGTTTTATTTGTTCATACAGCCGGGTATTTTCGTCTAGGGTCTGCCTCAATTCTGCGGTGCGGTGTTCCACTTGTTTTCGCAGTGTGATACTCCACACTACCGACAGCACAAGCATTAGGGCTAGAATGAGCCAGAACATCTTCACCGATTTTGGTAACTCTACATGAACCTGCTCAGTCGTCCACTTCTGCAGCGACCGATAATACACCGAGTTTTCATCCTTCTTCATCGCGATGAGGTCTCTATCGATGGCATCCAATATCGTGCGATCGCAATGCGGTGGAGCACCAAAATAGAGCCGTGAAGGGAAGAATATGATGGCTGTATCTTCCAAGCCCGACCCTTCCAGATGGGCCATTCCATAAAACCGGTTAGTGATCGCCGCATCGACTTCGCCACGCCTTACGGCATCAAAAGCATGATCGTAGTCGGCAAACGGCACCAGCTTTACGTCGATACTGAGCTCTTGGTAAGCCTTGCTGAAGGCCTCCAACTGTATCGAACGCTCTAATACAGAAACGCGTTTATGTTTGAGGTCGAGTATGGAACGGATCCCGCTTTTTGGTTTGGCATATACCTGGAACCAGTCGCTTAATACAGGTTCGTTATGAAAGCTATACTGCTTGCGGCGTGTATCGGTCAACGCCACGTCGGGCATGATATCTATTTGCCCGGCGGTCAGACGGTCTAGCCCCTGTCCCCAGGTTCCGGGTACGAATTCAAGCTGCCATCCCTCTTTTTTCGCGATGGCGGTGATGATATCTATAAATATGCCTTCAGGCTGACCAGTATCAGATATCGATACTTTCGGGCTGTTTTTATATACACCCACCCGAACAACACGTGCAGCATATACAGCCTGAGACAACAACATCAAGATGCACAATAAACCGAACGAGAAAATAAAGCTCCGTTCATTGAGACGTTGTGTTTTCATTTATGATCTCCGGTATGTAGTGCAGCATCGCCGGTAAGTTAGCGTGCAGCTACGGACTTACCAATAGTATCTGCGACTTTACTGGATAACTCAGCCAAGGAAAAAGGCTTATGCATAAACTGATGAGTTGAAGCTAAGCCTCGATGCTCAACAAGATCGGTTGTGTATCCCGACATGAAGAGACAGCGTAAACCAGGCCATTGCTTGGTAAGCTGCAGAGCAAGGTCATCACCTGTCATCTCAGGCATGATAATATCGGTGATGAGTAGATCAACTTGATTAATCTGGGCAGCAATCTTCAAGGCTTCTGCTGGAGAATTGGCCGATATCACATCATATCCGAGATAGCTGAGCATTTTATTCGTTAGCCGCAGAATAGAGACTTCATCTTCCACCAGTAAAATGGTGCCATGTCCATGGATAGCCGTTTGACTTGGCTTGGTTGGATCTTTCATACTGGGTTCTGATTCATACCGCGGGAGATATATATGGAACGTAGAACCAACGCCTACCTCACTATATACTGTGATGAAGCCATTGTTCTGATGCAAGATACCATATACCGTTGCTAAACCCAACCCTGTACCTTGCCCTACACTTTTCGTCGTATAGAAGGGTTCAAAAATGCGTATTTGTGTTTCATTATCCATACCGCATCCATTATCACTTACCGACAGCCTCACAAACTCGCCGGCGCGGTATGCGGGGTTATCTCTGCAGAAGCTGACATCAAAACTGCAGTTGGATGTTTCAATGATGATTTCACCCACATCTGCGATGGCGTCTCGCGCGTTTACGCACAGATTAGTCATCAACTGATCTATCTGTGAGGGATCCATCTTCACTTGCCAAAGATCGCCGCAAGGCTGCCACACCAGCGAAATCCCTTCGCCAATAACACGCCTGATCATCAATAGCATTTCGCTCAGAGTTTCATTGAGATCAAGAACTTTAGGCGATATCGACTGTTTGCGAGCAAATGCCAGCAACTGACGCGTCAGCGCAGCAGAGCGGTTTGCCGCATTACGAATCTCAGTGACCTCTTCGCAGATCGGATCCGCCTCATCCATTTGCTCCAAGATAATCTCAGCGTGACCAATGATAACACCCAGCATATTATTGAAGTCGTGGGCGATTCCACCAGCTAAGCGCCCCACCGACTCCATACGCTGAGCCTGCTGCAGCTGTGCTTCCATGCGTTTCATTTCTTGTTCCGCTTTACGAAGCTCCGTGATGTCTTGTAAGAAACCAATTACCTTGCCGCGGTTTAAATCCGCCTTACCTACCACCCTAAGTGTCCGAGGGTTCCCGCTATAAGTGATGATATCTAGCGTGATATCAAACGGCTCGCGATATGTCACTGCCTGCGTAAAAGCACGTTCAATAGTCTGTCGCGATTCGTCGGTACAAAAACCTAAAGCTTCTTCGTAAGTTAACAATTTTTCAACTGGAACATCATACATCTTGTAAATCACATCGGTCCAGGAGGCTTTTTGCGTGGCGATATCTATTTCCCAACCACCCACATGCCCGATTTCTTCAGTTTGCCTCAAAAGACGTTCGCTGATAGCTAACGCAGCCTCTGCCTGCTTCCGCTCCTCAATATCTTGTGCAAGTGCGGCGTTAACCTCTTCCAGCTGCTGCATTTTCGCTTCCAACTTCCGAACCAGCGCCTCGTTATGATGGCGTAAAAAGTCGGAATCCTCAGACATCGTGTCGGCTGCTGATGATGTGTTTTCCGTGGAGGATTGGGCTACAACAGACTCTATCGTGGCTTGTATTATGTCGGGGTCCGCAGGCTTCACTAGAAAAGCAGCGCAGCCAAGGCTCAATGCAAACTCGCGGTCTTTATCATCGGAATAAGTAGCCGTGTAGAAGATAAACGGCACTTTACACAACGTCTCATACTTCATCCACTCGCGGCATAAAGTAAACCCGTCCATTTCCGGCATGAACACATCACTGACCACAACATCAGGGGGGGTATTAATGGCGTAATCCAGCGCTTCTTGCCCAGAGGATGCACTCACGACCTCAAACCCCTTTGCCTGCAAGATAAACTTCAGTTGATATAGGTTTACCTTGTTGTCATCAACGATCAGCACGTTCATTACGGAGTCTCCTCCACATCGAGTAAATGATTACTAATTTGCTTAATGAATGTATCCGGGTTGATTGGCTTCTCTATGTAGTCGTTGCAGCCTGCAGCCAACGCATTCTCGCGGTCACCAACCATGGCATACGAGGTCACAGCAACGATTGGCACCTTATCAAGAGCGGCATTACTCCGCAGTGCACGAGCAACCTGATACCCATCCAGCTCTGGCAGTTGAATGTCCAGTAATATAAGGTCTGGTATTACTTTTGCCGCCAGTTCTATTCCATCACGCCCATTCATAGCAGTTAATACATTATAGTGGTTTTGCTGCAATAAAAAAGTCACAAGATACAGATTTTGCTCATTATCTTCGATATACAGAACTGTTTGCAGGTGATATCTCCTCACATCAAGCCGACGATCACCTAAAATGATGACTTTGGAAACAAACGGAGCTATAAAGGGTATGCATCAATCCGATACTCCTGCATACCAAGTAAGTTTCTTTGATAGTACCCCGTATTCGGCAAGCACAGAGTTGTTTCTATTCACTTTACTGATTATTTACAATATTGTGTCAAAATATGATACCTTTTCAGAGATGAAGGGGGCTCAGCAGAAGGTCTGCTGAGCAATATGTGGAATCTGATTCGACTACTAGCAGGGCATAGCAGCAGCACGCACATCGCGTATCCGCATCTGTATCCGCTTTTCGCCGTTGAAGCAGTTCCACTCTGGGTGGAATAATATGTCGATCTGGTCACCCACTTCATAGTTGTGGCTAAGCTCACCCAAGTAAAACCCGATGCATTCATGCTGCTGTCCGCCTGTACTCACTCGGAATTTCCAGTGTTGGTTTTCCAGGCCCAAGTTCCGGCTGTCGGTAAGCGTGACGCCTTTCATCATGTAAAGGGTCTCGGGGTTACCTTCACCGCAGGGTTCCATCATCTCAAGCGATGAAATCAGCTCCGCATTGATGTCACAGCTATCAGCGATGCCGTCATATAGCATCTCTGGGGTCATGTCTGCTTCAGCCATCTGTTTAATGGCATACCTGTTAAGCTCTTGTCGCAGCTTAGGAATGTTCTCTTCCTTAATGCTGAAGCCGGCGGCTTGGGTATGACCGCCGAACTCTTCAAAAAGATGATGATGCTGGCGAAACGCCTCGATAATATCAAATCCACTGGAACTTCTCGCCGAACCCCGCCAAAGTGTGCTGCCGGCTTCACGAGTCATCATGATGGTCGGACGCCCATATCTATCAAGCAGTTTTCCGGCCACAATACCGATGATGCCGCTGTCCCAGTCTTCTTGATGTAAGGCGAGTACCTTGTCGTGTTCTGTGTAGTCGTTCGCGACCATCGCCAGAGCCTGTTCCATCACTTTTTCTTGTTCTATACGCCGTTCGTTGTTGCAGCTCTCCAGTTTTTCTGCTAATCGCTGCGCGCGCTCCTCGCTGCTGGTCATCATCAAATCGAGTGCCAGCTGCGCATCCGCCATGCGTCCCACTGCGTTGATCCGCGGTGCCAGTGCAAACTGCACGTTACGTACGCACACACCCCGCTCGGGTGCGTCTAGATGAGCGGCCCGCAGCAAGGCTTGTATGCCGTGCCGCTTGCTGTTGCAGATAGCACCCAATCCATGTCTGCAGATAATCCTGTTATCACCCAGCAGCGGCATCACATCTGCTACGGTGCCCAGAGTTACCAAGTCTAGGTACCTATCGCGATAACTACCCACAGGATACCCATAACTTGCCACCAGCGCTTCACACAAGCGATATGACACGCCCACTCCGCTAAGGTGGATAAACGGATACCGGCTGTCACTGATATGCGGATTGACGACAGCCAGAGCTTTCGGTAAGCTGTCGCCTGGTTCATGGTGGTCGGTAATTATAACATCGATACCGTATTCGTGGGCGGCATCTACCACATCATGTGCATGGATCCCGCAGTCACAGGTAATAATCAGCTTCACCTCTCGGCTGGCCGCTTCCTTAACGGTGTCTACTTTTATCCCGTAACCATCTTTTTTCCGGTGGGGTATTCGAGGTACCACTTCAGCCTTCAGTCGGCGAAGGCTGTCTACCCACAACGCCGTGGCAGTGATGCCGTCAACATCATAGTCACCATGAACAAGAATCTTCTCTTTGCGCTCTATAGCCAGCTTTATCCGCTCAATGGCCTTTTGTGCGTCGGGTAACAGCATGGGGTTTGGCAGATAGTTCCAATCCGGTTTCAGGAAGCGCTCCGCCTGAACAGTGTCGCAAAAGCCTCGGCCTACGAGCGCCCTCGCCGTCAATACCGGTATGTGCAGCTCACTGGATACAGCATTAACGGTAGGCACGTCTACAGTACGAAGACACCATTTTGCGGATACATTAGGCTGCAGCACTTGACAACAAACTCCCAGCGGATAGATAAGGATAATAAGGGCAAGAATAAGAGGGCGGAGCAAAGCTCCGCCCTCTTCATTTTATCGGATTAACATGCCGTCTGCGTAGACGACACTAACCTTGTGATTTGGCGGCGCGCGCCTCAGCGATCTTCTCCCAGACCACCACGATCGGTGATGCGTTGAAGATTGAACTGTAGGTTCCGATGATAATACCAACTATCAAAGCGATGTTGAATAGTTTGGTGACCGGGCTGCCGTA
>CAZFLA010000166.1:0-7326 GCA_964519405.1 uncultured bacterium | reverse complement strand
GAACTGCGTCCAGTGCGGGTTCCTGCACCGCGCGGCTTACCAAGATCGGCCGGCGTCGCTTCACTCCGGCCGGCGCATGGATGCCGCTTCACCATCGGTCATGACGGGTAATCATGAGCTCACCTCACGGCACTTACTGCCGTAGCGGAAGGCCCATGGCATCATCGTATATTGTATACACAAATCTGAAAAGGATAGCAACAAAAAAGGCCGCAGATGAGTTATCTGCGGCCACATGGTTAGCACGAGTAGAAGTTACTCGTATTTCGGCTTTAATCGTTCTGGAATGCGGTCCTGCCACAGCAGGTCATCTAGGTTTTGACGCTCAACGATGATGTCGGCGTGACCTTCGTTGACCAACACCATAGCTGGTCGTCGGAACCTATTATAGTTGCTGGCCATGGCGAAGTTGTATGCGCCTGTGCTCAGAACTGCCAGAAGGTCGCCAGTTTTTGGCTTCGGCAGCAATGTGTTGGTAATCAAAATGTCGGTTTCGCAGTGCTTACCGGCGATGGTGATCTTCTGATCGTGTGCCTCATTCATGCGGTTTGCAAGCAAAGGCGTGTAAACTGCATCATACAACTGCGGGCGTGGGTTGTCGCTCATTCCACCGTTGGTGGTGGCATAAATCTTCACGCCAGGCTCTTCGGCAATGGGCACCTCTTTGATGGCGCCGATGGTGTAAAGCGTAACACCAGCCTCACCGATGATGCTTCGGCCAGGCTCCTGAAGTAATTTTGGATATGGGAAACTGTATTTGTCGAGAGCATTTTTCAGCGTGCTGCAGATAGTTTCGGCGTAATCCTCGATACTCGGTGGATTGTGCTCCTCCAGGTAGCGAATGCCCAAACCGCCGCCGATATTCAGCTCATCCAGCACAACGCCGGTTTCCTTACGGATTTCATCCATGAAGGAGACCATTCGCTCGATGGCGCCTACGTGTGCTTCTGTGTCAAGCAGTTGTGATCCCACATGGCAATGAACACCAATCAGCTTAATGTGCTCGAACTCCAGCGCTTTCTTGATGCCTTCCATAGCAGCGCCGGTGGTGATGTTTAGACCGAATTTGGTGTCTTCCTGGCCGGTGCTGATGAACTTGTGAGTGTGCGGGTCGATACCTGGTGTTACACGCATCAGAATCGGTGCAACCATGTTCTTTTCTGCGGCAGCCGCTTCCAGCATGTTCAGCTCGTTGATGTTGTCAACAACAACGCGGCCAACACCCATATCGAGAGCCATATTAACTTCCAGCTCGGATTTGTTGTTTCCATGCAGAACTAGCTTTTCGCCAGGAAATCCGCTTTTTACCGCAGTATAGAGCTCACCCGCAGAAGCGACGTCCATATCGAAGCCTTCTTCTGCAACTAAACGGGCGACAGCCATGCACAATAGAGCCTTACTGGCATATGCTATCTCGATGCGTGGGTAGCGCTTATTAAAAGCGTTCTTGTAAGCTCGCATTTTACTTCGAAAATCGGCTTCATCAAGCACATATAATGGGGTGCCAAAGCGCTGCGCCAAGTCAACGGAGTCGCATCCGCCAATCTCTAGGTGGCCTTGTTCGTTAATTCGCTGGGTTCCTAGCAATAGCATCGGTATCGTATCCTCCAACAGGTTTATAGGCCTGTATTATCCTATAGAGTCCTCAATGATAGCATATCACTGTGTGGTAACAGCCTGCAAAGCTAGGTCATGAGCCGTGTGGTTTTATGCAGCTGCTTACCATGAAATGCGTATATGCATAGCCTCTATATCTCTGTTTTGTTGAACTCCTTTTTTGTTCTGCGAAAGTGATACATAAAACTGAATTATGTAAGGTACAATTCCAAATATCACAGTGATCTTCAGCCATTGAAGCCATGGGGTTAGCATCCCATGAACGGGGTTCCCACACCCCGCGGCTGACCATTCGCACTCAACAAGCAGATTATCCGATGACAAGAACGCCGTAGATACAAAACAATAATCATTTTCAGACATATCGCCGATGGGAGTGAGGGTCTTAACATCACTCCTCAGTATAGTTCTCCCTAGTGTCCATACAGAGGAGACACCCCATGTCTCGAGTGATCGCAGTTTTCTTGTCTGCATGGCTTGCCATGCTAGTCATTTTGGGTTTTACGATGCCCGTAACGGCGCAGCCCGCGAATACAACACTACAGGTGACTATTGATCCAGGTGCTGGTTACCTTGGTGCGCTGAGCGGGATTAAACTTAACTACATATTGAGCGGTCAACAGTCTTATGCCGGTATTTTGCCCCTCGATAACACCGGAAAAGCCACACTCTCCGGCATCTTTCCGGGGACCTACTCGCTGAGCTTGACCGGCAGCCACTGGGTGCGAAGGGTGATCAATGGGATTGTCGTCAACGGTGTGAATGCTGTCCAAACGACTTTAGCCAACGGTGATGCCGATGGCGGCAACAGCGTAAACCTATTCGACATCGTGGTTCTAGATTCCAGTTTCGACAGCAGCGATGCCATGGCAGACCTGGATGGCGACGGCAAAGTGAACCTGTTTGACTACGTGCAGATAGACACCAACTTCGCCGCGCAGGGTGATACCTCTGCATATGCAATGGTTAACCCGAAAGATGACGCGGAAATGGTGTTGGTGGGCGCGGGTGAGTTTAACATGGGTTCCACCGATTCGTCCTATTTAGTGAGCGATGCAAAGCCTCAACGCAAGGTCACACTCAGCAGCTATTGGATTTACAAATATGAAGTGACAGTGGCACAATATCGCAAGTTTTGCCAGGCCACAAACCGGCAGATGCCCGATCCACCTTCATGGGGTTGGATAGAAAATCATCCTATGGTCAACGTGACCTGGGCTGATGCCGCAGCGTATTGTGCTTGGGCTGGCGGACGGCTGCCCTCCGAAGCGGAGTGGGAAAAGGCGGCTCGCGGGGCAGATGCGCGCATATACCCGTGGGGCAATCAGTGGGATGCGGCGAAATGTGCCAATCCGGCTAACAGCACCACCACGAGGCCCGTAGGCAGTTACCCTTCAGGGATTAGCCCATATGGCTGTATGGATATGGTTGGTAATGTATACGAATGGTGCGCCGACTGGTATGATCCGGCATACTATGCTTCAGCACCATCGATAGATCCAACAGGACCAGCAACGGGTGATAGTCGCGTGATGCGCGGTGGATCGTGGCTGTTCGACTTCGCATATTCCTTCCGTTTGGACTATAGAAACTACTACGGACCAGACTACAAGTATGACTCGTTCGGATTTCGCTGTGCGAAGACACCATAGTTACGCGATCAAAAGACAGCTGCAGCCAAAGGGAGTGTCTCTTACCCTTGGCTGCAGTTCTTGTGTTTAAGCATTGTCAACTATGGTCATTGAACGTATTGTCTGAGCCAGCAGACACCTCTAAAACAGTCAATTTGTGCAGTAAGCGTACCCTTTTAACGGCTATCACAGTCTAGTTATATGTCTTTGCTAGGGTTAATATATTACTCGCAGTACAATAGTTAGGTATGTTGTCTTTTTTCGTTATGTTGAGGTGTCTTCTATGAAGCTGAGATCGAACACTATTCTACCGGTGGTCATTATGTCGTTGACCGTATTACTTGCTGGCCGCGGCACGCAAGCGCAGAGCTCGCGGCGCGTCAGCGAGGAGGCGACGATATTCAACAACCTCAAAGCCGGTGTTGTTACTGTGATGACCGACGCGGGCCGCGGCAGCGGATTTGTTGTCGATACGCAGGCAGGGCTAGTTGTCACCAATAGTCACGTGGTCGGCAGGGCGTTATGGTATTCGGTGAAGTTCGATGAAGAGACATCATATCAAGCCCAACTTGTCCATCAAGATAAGAATCGCGATATCGCGATACTGCGGTATAACCCCGGAATAGGTTATAAGGTTGTGGCGCTGCCGTTACTCAACCCGAGTGTTGAAAAAGTGGCGATCGAAGGTGAGAAGGTGCTGGTGATAGGCAGCCCGCTCAGTCAAGATAAAACCCTGACCGTTGGTGTGGTCAGCAAACAAGACGGCGATATGATCATGACAGATGCCAACATCAGCGCAGGCAACAGCGGCGGCCCGATGATTAACATGGATCAGAAGGTTGCTGGGGTATGCACCTATGTTGTTAAAGATGGTGCCACTCAAGGTTATGGTGGCGTCATCAGCATCGAAAAGGCACTTCCTGTCATTGCTGCAGCCAAAGGTATGCTCAGCTACACACAGCCGCCATCGGTTGATCCGCTGCCGGTTGCTCCCAAGCAGTTAGTTTCCGCGTCGATGCTTGAAACGGCGTCAAAAGGCAAAAAAACACAGCCGATATGGATGCAGGGGGTTAAGAATTTCGACCTAACCATCAACACTCCGTTTATACATGCCTGGTTGATGGGTGAAGCACGCCGATTACACGATAAAGAACGCGGTAAGCGTAAAGGCGCCCAGACAGCCAGCACTGAAGATTTCACCATTCGCGACTACGAAGCGCTGCCTGCCACAGTCAGTGTTAGCTTCACTCCTCAGCTAAAAGAGCAAAACACAAGTGTCATCCAGCGTGTGTTAGGAACCGCTGTGACAGCCGTCACCGGCGTGAAAGCGCCTAATGTTGCCAAGATGAAATATCGATCGGACTTTCTTGAGATGGAGCTGTATGTCAACGGTAAGCTAGTGCAGCCGATACGGCGATATCGCCACTCTGTTGGTATCGACAGCTATCACATCAACTCGCTGTTCCAGTTAAGCACCCTCTATGTGGATACAGAAGATAGTGCGACCGCTGGTACCTATGAATATGATCCGATGCTGTTCCATCCTAAGAACGACATTGTGGTACAGATGCGCGACGCGTTTCGTCCAAATGAGTGGCATAAAGTGGAGTTTGAAAAGAAGATTCAAGAGCAGGTATGGAGCCAGTTCGCACCATGGCGCGCTTCCGCAGGTATAGATATCAAGTGATGTTCTGAATTGGCGGAATAGCTTATGGCTTCGTGTAGATAGTGGCCAGGTATCGGGTAACATAGGGATAGATTATCTCTAGAGGAGGCTGATATGAAATATATCGCCGTTATTGCCGCTGCGTTGGTGCTTGCGATGCCTAGCTATTCCGCACCTGTGAAGACACTTGCGAACTTGAAAACCGCACTAGCTGCCGAAAGTAAAGTGGCTCTCGATTCATCTTACTGTGCGATGCTGGCTCAGAACAAGAAAAACTACGGTGTCGCCTCATTGATGAAGGCAGTAAATGCCAGCGCCGCAGTCCACGTAAAGAAGATAAACAAAGCGATTGCCGATTTGGGTGGAAAAGGCGCTTCCATACTGCCCGGATTACCTCCGTCAGAAAAAAGTGTCGATAAGGTGCTTGCCTCGGTGATGTCTCAACTCAATCAACTTGTTAACAAACAGTATCCTGTCTACCTCAAGGTCGCTGCTCAGGAAGGTGCTCGTTCTGCGAATACAGCATTTGGTGCATCCTCTGTAACCGACAAAAATCTCATCTCGTTAATCACCCCTGTCGTGAAAAACAAGAAGGTTTGGAATACGGCCAAAGCCTATTTCGTGTGCCCTCGCTGCGGATATGTGGTGACTAAAATCACCTTTAAGACATGTCCGATATGTGCGGAACCTCGAGACGAGTTTAAGCAGGTTAAGTAACCGGCAAGGAGATAGCTCCGATGCATATGCCAATTCCGCCGTTGCCGCCGCCAGAAGGATGGCATCCGTTAATCGTGCACTTTCCAATTGCACTGTTGATGATTGCTCCTATATTGGTGATAGTTGGGTTATTCGGCAAAAAGTGCATCATGGCCTGGTGGGGCGCGGCTTCGATATTGCTGATAGTTGGCTCCATATGTGCATGGATTGCCACCTATACTGGCGGGCTTAGCGTGAAAGCCGATCTGGTTGCTGCGGCCATGGCGATGAACCCAGATGCCAGCAAAGCAATTCAAGAGACGCTGCGTGAGCACGCAGAGCTTGCTGAGGCGACGCGAAATATCTTTACTATGGTCAGCCTGATGTTTGGCGCGTTTGTTGGGTTTATCATGGTGACCAAGCGAGAGCTTAACCGTGCCGCCACTGCCGGTATTACTGTGGCGTTTCTGGTGCTGTGGGGCTTTGGCGCATACAAACTCACCGAAACGGGGCATCTTGGGGCGACGCTCGTGCATAAATATCAAGTGACTGTTCCCGTGGAACCCTCGTATCCGAACAGTAAGTAAAGGAGATATCGATATGTTAGATTCCGAATCTGTGAAGGCTGCAGTGGACACACTGCGCGACAGCATGTTCAGTTATCTGGCAACGGTAAGCGGAGACCGTCCCAACGTTCGCGTGATGCGCACATCCGATGTGAGTGAAGATGGAACCATCTGGTATGTGGTACATCGCAGCTCCCCGAAAATGCACGAAATCAATGCTAACGACAATGTGTGCATCGTCGCCTGGAAAACAGGCACCAACCTTAGGGTTTGGGGTAAAGCGCAGTTAGCCAGCAAGAAGGAAGCAGAAGCTCATTTGGATCCTGATATCATGGGGATGTTTCCTGAAGGGTCGAAAGACCCGCAGTTTGCGATGATTAAGGTGATTCCGACGGAAATAGATATTCGGCACTACGAAAACTAGGTTCATCGGGAGGCGGTGCCATGCTATCGGTACAATTGATTGAATATGGCGAACCTGGCGACAATCTGCGGGTCGTAGAGGTTCCTGATCCGCACGTCGGTGACAATGACGTGCTTGTTGAGGTTAAAGCACGACCGATTAACCCCTCGGATGTTCACTTCATCCAGGGTGATTACGGATACAAGCCGATGCTGCCGTCACCATGCGGATTTGAGGGAATGGGCATTGTGCTGCGGGCTCCCGTTGGCAGCTCGTTAAAACCTGGTCAGCGGATTGGATTCGCCCAGCTGGGTAGTTGGCAGCAGAAAGTCGTGATAGCAGGCAGTGCGATTTTGCCGATTCCTGATACGATGAGCGATGCCACAGCAAGCCAGTTGTTTGTAAACCCCTGCACCGCCTGGGCGATGGTTCATGAGTTGAACTTAAAACCTGGTCAGTGGCTGGCGCTGACTGCCGGAGGCAGCACGATTGGTCAGATGATGGTTCGCTTTGCGGCTAAGATGGGCATTAAAACAATATGTATCGTAAGGCGCAAAGAACAGGCTGAGGGATTACTGCAGCAAGGCGCCACCGAGGTTGTGGTGACATTTGGCGAGGGCTTCTCTCAGCGGGCTCTCGACATCACCGATGGAAGAGGGGTTGACGCGGTCGTCGATGCCGTGGGCGGTCCACAGTCTATTACCCACAAATATCCGCATGAATGATTCCTGACATCACGTGACGATA
>CAZFLA010000165.1:0-7523 GCA_964519405.1 uncultured bacterium | reverse complement strand
GACAACGAGAAACTGAGTTTTCCCGTGGTCATGCTGCCGTTGGCACTCACCGAGAATGCGGGAAGCGGGAAGTTTCCGCAGATGTTCTTTAAGCCGATCTTCTGGTTTGGGTTTGGCGCGGCGGCATTGATGGACATCATGAACAGCTTGAACCTCTATTACCCCAGCATCCCAGGCATACTGACACCGGGATTTGGACTAAGTTTTATCGACCTTCAACCGCTGATCGCCAATAAGCCCTGGAACGCCATCGGCTGGACACCTATCAGCTGGTATCCGTTTATGATTGGATTTGGCCTGCTGCTGCCTCTTGACTTCCTGTTTTCGTGTTGGTTCTTTTACATCTACTGGAAGCTGCTGCAAGTCGGCGTTGTAGCGTATGGCTACGACAAGGACCCGCGGTTTCCATATGCCAACTACCAAGGTCTGGGCGCATACATCTCATTCTGCTGCTACAGCGTATGGTTAAGCAGGCACTACCTCAAGCAGGTGTGGCAGTCCATACTGGGACGCAAGAATGAACTTGATGAAAGCCATGAGCCCGTAACGTACCGATGGGCTTTGATTGGAGCGATATTAGGCGGATTGGGTATCACCGCATTATGCTGTTACATGGGCATGAAATGGTGGATTCCTGCCTTATTTTTCGGAATCTACTTCCTGCTGTCCATAGCGATCACGAGGATGCGTGCAGAAATGGGCACGCCTATTCATGATCTGCATTTTACTGGCCCGGACTATGTGCTGACCGACCTTGTTGGCAGTTCTCAATTTAAGGGCAATGATCTTGCTGTGATGAGCTTGTTTTATAGTTTCAACCGCGCATACCGAGCGCACCCGATGCCCCAACAGATGGAAGCCATGAAGCTTGCCCAAAGAACGAACTCCAAACAAAGCAAGTGGTTCTGGGTGATGATATACGCCGGTATTCTTGGTGTGTTCTGTGCGTTTGTGGCCTCACTGCAGCTCAGCTACCATTACGGGATGAACGCCAAGATATCGGCGAAATTCTTCGGTATGGAAGCATGGAACCGCATGAATGGATGGATAGCTGCCCCTACCGGCGCTAACACCAAAGCAGGTGTGGCCATCGGAGTAGGGCTGCTGGTAGCCATGTTGCTTCAGAAGATGCGCATGACCTTCCCGTGGTGGCCGTTCCATCCGCTGGGGTTTGCCATCAGCGGAAACTGGGAGATCAATTTGGTGTGGATGCCTTTGCTGATTGCGTGGGTCATTAAAAGCATCGTATTTCGTTACGGTGGGCTGCGCGGCTTTCAACGCCTGCTGCCTCTTTGTTATGGGCTGATGTTGGGTCAGTTTACAGTGGGCAGTATTGTCAACATCATCGGCATCATTCACGAAATCCCAACTTACATGTTTTGGCAGTGATAAACATGCTCAACTAATAGACTGCTGCACCAACCAACGCTAGTGTTCATCGTATCTCTTCCCTCGGCAATAAGCTGGTATTATTACTAGCTTATTGCCGATTTTCGGTTATTTCTTCCAAATTTTTGAACCCATCATGATCAGAATCGTCAAATATTCCAACCTTATGTAAAAAATATCGGCCAGAAATAAAAAACTGGTATTTGTACTAGTATTTTTTCTTTATGTTGGCATATCACTTCAGGTAACATCAATCCGGACGACCACCAGAACATCATACTTTCTCATCGTGTTTAAGTGAGTCTTCACCACTATCTACTTAAGGAGATGCTCGATGAAACGCAACGGCTTTACTTTAATTGAGCTGCTCGTCGTTATCGCAATTATCGCGATTTTAGCAGCTATCTTGTTCCCTGTATTCGCACAAGCTCGTGAAAAGGCAAAAGAGACCAGTTGCTTAAGCAACATGAAACAGATCGCTCTTGGTTTCAAAATGTATGCCGATGACTACGACGGCGATTTCCCGAACGGCTGTTACACCGGTGGCGACCTTGACGGCGACGGCAAGATCGATGGTCCTCTCTCCTTCCCACGCAACTGGGAAGTTAATAAGGACGTTTCCGAAGCTGACAACTCCGACTGGGGATGCTATGGCTATCGCTTCTATCGATTCCTTATGAACATTCAAGTTAAGCCTTACATCAAAACCAGAACCATCTTCTACTGCCCAGCTGCAGGCATTAAAGCCACACCGGCTAACATGGACCTTGGCAAACAAACATATTCTTGGTTCCCAGCATGGGTATACAACATTCCTGGAACAGGTTATCCACAGGTCAACTATGGATCCACAACCGCTGTGGAGTTCCACGACTTGAACAACGATCAATTGGGCGAAGGCAGCAACTGGGTTTCCGAGCGCTACTTCTTCACCGAATACGGTGTATTCGGATGGGATGGCCCAGATGCTCGCAACGACAGCAACAATCCTTACACTGGACGACTTTCCAACTGCAACCACAAGAACGGCTTCAACTGCGCATACCTCGACGGTCATGCTAAGCTCGTTAAGTTTGGTGGCAAGTGGAAAACAACCCCTGCATCAGGTTGGCCAGCAGCTGGCGCACCTGCAGGAAGCGTCGTTCGCTAATAGCGGATATCTGACGTAACCTTGAGGCTCCGATGGGAACCCCTTTCGGAGCCTTCCGATCACAGCACGGTTTGTATCTGATTGTTAAAAGTAAGACATGTTTGAAGATGTAATGACAACATTTCCGAGCTACCGATAGCACAATAAAGCAGATAATCAAAGTTAACCTAAAATTCAACTATCACAATAAAATCAAATAATCGGCAAAATTACGGGGCCATTTTCAAATGGTTCACCAGTAGTTATGTCTGTTTATTTGAAAACTGGTATTTTTACCAGGTATTTTGATAGTACATTTTCATGTTGTCGGGGTATAAATACAGATAGGCACCACCAAAACATCATACTTCCTTTATGTTTACGTGGAGACATTGCCACTTTAATTCAAGGAGATGCTCGATGAAACGAAACGGCTTTACTTTAATTGAGTTGCTTGTGGTTATCGCCATTATTGCGATTTTAGCAGCTATCTTGTTCCCTGTATTTGCACAAGCCCGTGAAAAAGCAAAAGAAACCAGCTGCTTAAGCAACATGAAGCAGCTCGCCCTTGGTTTCAAAATGTACGCCGACGACTACGACGGTGACTTCCCGAACGGCTGTTACACCGGTGGCGACCTTGACAACGATGGAAAAATCGACGGTCCTCTTTACTTCCCCCGCAACTGGGAAGTTAATAAGGACAGTACTGAAGCTGACAACTCCGACTGGGGATGCTATGGCTATCGCTTCTATCGATTCCTTATGAACATTCAAGTTAAGCCTTACATCAAAACCAGAACCATCTTCTACTGCCCAGCTGCAGGCATTAAAGCCACACCGGCTAACATGGACCTTGGCAAACAAACATATTCTTGGTTCCCAGCATGGGTATACAACATTCCTGGAACAGGTTATCCACAGGTCAACTATGGATCCACAACCGCTGTGGAGTTCCACGACTTGAACAACGATCAATTGGGCGAAGGCAGCAACTGGGTTTCCGAGCGCTACTTCTTCACCGAATACGGTGTATTCGGATGGGATGGCCCAGATGCTCGCAACGACAGCAACAATCCTTACACTGGACGACTTTCCAACTGCAACCACAAGAACGGCTTCAACTGCGCATACCTCGACGGTCATGCTAAGCTCGTTAAGTTTGGTGGCAAGTGGAAAACAACCCCTGCATCAGGTTGGCCAGCAGCTGGCGCACCTGCAGGAAGCGTCGTTCGCTAAGCTGCGATCCTTTGTTGGAAACTCTGGAATGGAACCATTCCGGAGCTTCCAACGTCTGAATGAATTGGAAAAGTAAAGAGCTTCTTTTGTAAACCAGCCCAAACGCACCTAGCCAGCCGATGACGAAAGTAGCTTTATTAACGAGTAGTTCATGGATTTTCACATCTTCCGCAGTCAATAAAACATCTGTTATCTTCGGTATTATGCGCTAAATCAACAGCTATCCATAGGTTTCTCAGGTATTTTGCTGGAAATAGGCATTTTTACCTGGTACAATTCCAGTGTATTTACCACATATACGCGGTATATTGAGAAATCAGCACCCACGCAACATCACCTAAACCCTTTTAGTGTTGCGGAGGCTGTCTACGATCCAAGTTCCTATGGGAGATGCATGATGAAACGCAACGGATTTACCCTCATTGAGTTGCTGGTTGTAATTGCAATCATCGCAATACTTGCAGCAATCCTGTTCCCTGTGTTTGCTCAAGCTCGTGAAAAAGCTAAAGAGACAAGCTGCTTGAGTAACATGAAGCAGATCGCCCTCGGCTTTAAGATGTATGCCGACGATTTCGACGGCGACTTCCCGAATGGCTGTTATACGGGCGGCGACCTTGACAACGATGGAAAAATCGACGGTCCTCTAACCTTCCCCCGAAACTGGGAAGTCGACAAGAACTACACAGAAGCCGGTAATGCTGACTGGGGTTGCTATGGCTACCGCTTCTATCGCTTCTTAATGAACATCCAAGTAAAGCCTTATATCAAAACGAGAACCATCTTCTACTGCCCAGCTGCCAGTATTAAGGCCAGTACAGAGAACATGGACCTTGGCAAGCAGACATACTCTTGGTTCCCTGCTTGGGTTTATAACATTCCTGGAACAGGTTACCCTCAGGTTAACTACGGTAGTGTAGACACCCCTGAATTCCATGACCTAAACAGCGACCAGTTAGGTGAAGGAAGCAACTGGGTTTCCGAGCGCTACTTCTTCACCGAACAGGGTGTATTCGGTTACGATGGTCCAGACGCTCGCAACGACAGCAACCAGCCTTACACCGGACGCCAATCAATGTGCAACCACAAGAACGGCTTCAACTGCGCATACCTCGACGGTCATGCTAAGCTAGTGAAGTATGGTTCTAAGTGGAAAACCACCCCTGCATCAGGTTGGCCATCTGCTGGCGCACCTGCAGGAAGCGTTGTTCGCTAGTATTTCACCGATCGGTCTCACTAAGCTCAGGAGCTCTTTTGTTCCTGAGCTTTTTTTGCATCATGTATCAGCTAAGCAATACGCAGCGTTGAACCAGCCGCAGTAAGCTTTTCGGACTCTGCATTGATGCACACATGGTATTGAAGTTGTTGGAGCTTTGCCGATGCAGAGCGAAGCGCAGCTTGCTTCGACTTTATCTGCAGCCAGTAATCACCAGCCGGTTGGTCGGCTATATCAACAACAAGCGACTTCATTTCAGGCGTGACATTCACATTCGTTTCCATCACTAAGCACCACATCCGCCCCATTTTCCGTCGGAGGCTTAATGTCAGCTCAGCGGGCACAGTTGCAGCCATGCCGATTGCTATGCGGCCATAGGACTGATCGGTGGAAAACTTGGTTTCAAAGCCGCTGTTCCCCCGGCGCATTTTGATCGCCGATTGCACCACTCGGTAATCTGCAGCGGCAGCACTCCACACATAACCCATCTTTGAGTGTTTATGCCACGCGACCTGACCGCTGATATGCTCCAGAACGATGCGGTAACGTCCCGGTTTACACCTGTCAACAGGCAGATACTGCCATGTGTTGTCAGGATCACAGCGCATTTCCATGCTGGAAATGGCCACTGGGTTATTTGACGATATATCATGCAGACTAAACCGATATACTGCGCCTTTTGTGGCGAAATTACCGGTAAATACACCAACCATATCGAAAGAATTGGTGACCTGGATATGTTGTGATAACGGATGATCTGGGCTGATGATATCTGCGGTATCTCTTTGTGTTTGGCACGAAACGGATGTCCCTCGCCGCACTTCCAGCGAGTAATCCTTGCCTCGATACCGGATACCGGAGCATGATGCCGACAGCAGATTACTCGGCAGGTTTGGTGTCACATATAAACCTGATGCTTTAGCAGCAACACCCATAAAACCATACAGCATCGACATGGCTGCCAGCCCCGATTCGGGGAAGTCGTAGTTGGTACCTAGTGCCAAAAAGTGCTCTGCGAAGTCGTTGTAACTACGCCAATTTGTGCTTCCTTTTCTGCCATAACTTAAAAATCGGCTATCGTTCGCACACCGATACAACATATCAGTTAACTTCACATATGCACGGTCGGCATCCTGCCAGCGAAGCCGGGCCATCACGTCATAATAGTTAACCCATAACATTGTGCCGCCATCTTCCACTAAGCCGCCATACGCATACTGGTAAGCATCGCCTTGTGTATTTCTGTTGACATGCGAGAAAGTATCCCATTCGTCATTGGGTATGCGTATTGTGTTTGATCGCGGAGCCACCACAAGCTGATAGATGTCTTTGCTGCCGATGTGACCGCCCTTCACCACAGGCTGCGCTTTGCCGGTATCCAGCCAGTTGAATATCTGCAGCGCCTTTTCAGCATCACCTAAACCGCGAGCCAAAGCTTCCACATTGATGTAGGTGTAGCCGCAGTCATGAAGTGTGCGTTTGATGTCGCGCCAACCGGCGTATCGCCTGGTTCTTTCATTCCACAACTGCTTGTCAAACTGGCCCTTCATCAGCTTCAAGCCATCAGCGTATCTTTTAGCATACTCGGCATGTCCGCATGTCTCTTCCAACTCGGCCATGCACTGCAAAGCGGTATACGCCGCGGAATTCGTCCAGCCATCCATGTATCCCGAGCGGATGCAGTCCATATATGTAGTCACTTCACCCGTGTTGGGCAGGCCCGTATTATTTCCAGGACATATGGCGATTCCGTCGCTGAGCTTCATGGTGTCCCACATGTAGCCCATCACAGCCTGCAGTTTCGGCATGATACTATTCAGGAATTCACGGTCACCGCTCCATACATAATAGAGATAAGCCCCAATTATGTATCTCGGCAGGTGATCAAAATGGTATTGAATGCCAAACCAACGCGGATTCGATGGTTCCGGCCATAGATAGCCGTTAGCCTGTTTATCGGCTGCATTGATGCCATTAACCTTCTGCGATAAAAACAGATCCCGCTGCCATTTTTGTGCCTTCGCGCTGTAACCATTCCAGGCCAGCTTCAGCATATTCCATTCATACCAGAACACAGAGGGATGAAGCGGCCCATCGTCCCAGCCATTCATGCCATCGACCCCTTCACTGAGGCCGTATATCTGCCAAAACTTGTTGAGATACTCCTCGGCATTTGGCTGAGACAGCGAATACGGCTTATGCGGATCTGCTTGTTTCATAGATCAGTCCTCGGGCATTAGGTTGATATTATGACACGCGGCGCAATATGGAGAACGCGGGGATATCGGCATCAAGCACAATTGTGTTTTGGTTGTTGGCCTTGATTATGGATTGGCCCTGCACGGTGCGCAGCGGTTTCGGCAGCACATATGGGCGCATTTGGCCATCTGGAGTGCACAGCTCCAGCGTTTCACCAGCATCAATGGAGTTCTTTACCTGGCATATTCGACCTTCGGCAACCAGCAGCTCTGTACTGCAGACCATCAAGCGGCTTGTGCTTTGGTATACGGTGGTTTGGGTTTGGTAGTCATCTGCATCGGTGTGACCTTTCATGAA
>CAZFLA010000164.1:5257-7608 GCA_964519405.1 uncultured bacterium | reverse complement strand
CCCCGTGGTTGCCCCTTTGAGGACATCGGATACGGGGGGGTAACCACCGTAGGGGCATGGCGTGCCGTGCCCACATGGCGTGCCGTGCCCGAACCACAGGTATTAGGGGCAACCACAGGGGGTTGCCCCTACGATATAATCCCGGAAAGGGGTCAAACATGCCATTAGAACTAGAGAGCCTGGAAGCATCAACAACCGCACTAGAACGCGCGTTGGCGTATTCAGGGCGTATCGCAGATGAGGACGCAGAGGGGCGTGAAGTAGTGCGGTCTGGTGTGGTTCAATGTTTTGGGGTCTGTTACGAAATATGCTGGAAGTTCATGAAACGCTGGATAGAGCAAAATGTCAGTAGCACGGCTGTTGATGGTGTTTCACGACGCCACCTCTACCGATATGCCGCAGAACAAAACTTGATAAATGATGTGGAGCTTTGGATGAGCTACCATGCAGCTCGAAATGAGACATCCCATATATACAATTTAGAAACAGCAGAAAGCGTCTTTCGGATAGCGGGGGAGTTTGTGCATGACGCCCGCAAGCTGTATGATATTTTGAAAAAAAACAATGATTGATCTGCAACCCCAACATATGGTGATTGTTAAGGATATCCTGCAAAAATGGGTGCCGGATGCGGAGGTTTGGGCCTTTGGGTCGCGAGTGAAAGGCAATGCCAGACCTTCCTCTGACTTGGATATTGTTGTTATAGCTGCCGGAGCACTTGATATACGCACCATTAACCGCCTTGCAGAGGAGTTCGAGGATTCCCTGTTACCGATCCGTGTAGACGTGCTAGACTGGCATACTGTTTCGGAGAAGTTCCGCATGGTCATTCAGACACGGTATGAAGTACTGCAGAAGGGAGGGGAAGATTATGGTTGTTGAGGTGAATGAAGATGATACGTGATAAATGGAGGATGATGCCGTTCGACCAAGCTGTTCTTGTTAATCCTTCGGTTCGGCTTGAGCGTGGTCAGATCTATCCATTTGTTGATATGCAGGCAGTTGATATTAGTTCGCGCAGTGTCGAACATAGTGGCATGCGTAAGTTTCAGGGTGGCGGTTCGCGGTTCGCAAGCGGAGACACATTATTAGCTCGCATCACCCCTTGCCTAGAGAACGGCAAAATAGCACGATATGTCGCGTCGGCAGTGGTAACTGTCGGGCATGGCTCTACCGAATTTATTGTGATCCGTGGTAGACCCAATGTAACTGACAACGAATATGCTTATTACCTTACTATTTGGGACGAGGTTCGCCAATTTGCCATATCGCAAATGACAGGCAGTTCCGGACGCCAGCGTGTACCTATAGATGCCTTGAGCCTTATTGAGGTGCCCCTTCCTCCCCTTCCCGAACAACGCGCCATTGCCCACATCCTGGGCACGCTGGACGACAAGATCGAGCTGAACCGGCGGATGAACGAGACGTTGGAAGCGATGGCACGGGCGATTTTCAAGAGCTGGTTTGTGGATTTCGACCCGGTGCGCTGGAACATGCAGCGAAAGGGCTCATCAGTGCCCGCCGATTGCCCGCTCAGTCCCGAGCTGCTGGCTCTGTTCCCGGATTCGTTCGAGGATTCGGAGCTGGGCGAGATTCCGAAAGGCTGGAAGGTGAAGGGGCTTGATGAAATAGCCGATTTCTTGAATGGATTGGCTCTCCAAAAATATCCTGCATACGACGATGACTTTCTTCCTGTAGTGAAGATTGCCCAGCTTCGCAGAGATAATACCGAAGGTGCTGATAAAGCTACCATACAGCTTGACCCAGCATATATTGTCGATGATGGCGATGTGTTGTTTTCTTGGTCAGGATCTCTTGAATGTGTTCTCTGGACTGGCGGACGTGGTGCATTGAATCAGCATTTGTTTAGAGTGACATCGAGGATTCATTCAAAATGGTTTTACTACCTGTGGATACATGAACACCTCGATAACTTTCGGCATATTGCCGCGGGTAAAGCAACCACAATGGGACATATCCAACGTCAGCATTTGTCTGATGCAAAAGTCTTGATACCACACCCAAAACTACTAGCTGCAGTGAACAATGTGATCGCACCGATGATTGATAGGATCATACATTGCCGTGTGGAAAGCCGGCGAATAGTAGCCGTTCGCGATTCCTTGTTGCCCAAGCTGATTTCGGGGGAATTGCGGGTGGCGGATGCGGAACGAATGATGGATAGGTGTGTGTGATGGCCATCGTAGGGGCATGGCGTGCCATGCCCAAACCCGGTGTGATGCCCACATCGCACGCCATGCCCACAATAATGATGTGCGTCAAAACAATGGCCCGGTGGGATAATGCGGGTACGCCCGGAGGGCACGGCACGCCATGCCCCTACGGCGGGA
>CAZFLA010000164.1:0-5157 GCA_964519405.1 uncultured bacterium | reverse complement strand
TAACGTGGGCGCATTGTTTGGGCACGGCACGCCATGCCCCTACGGCGGGATAACGTGGGCGCATTGTTTGGGCACGGCACGCCATGCCCCTACGGCGGGATAACGCAGGCACCGCACGCAATGCCCGGCATTGGGTATCAACATACGGAGGCGATAACCCATGGCACATAACATTGATCATCTGCACCGGCGTTCCATCCGCCTGATTGGGTATGATTACAGCCAGGCGGGGGCCTATTTTGTCACGATCTGCACCCATGACCGCGCCTACCTGTTCGGCGATGTGGTAAACGGACAAATGGTGTTGAACGACGCGGGGATGGTTGTGGCCGACGAATGGATGCATACGCAAGTATTGCGGCCATATGTTCAAATGGATGAATTCGTCGTCATGCCTAACCATTTCCATGGCATCATTGTCATAACGCGGGATATGAAACCCGATGATGGTGCCACCCATGATATAACGGCCGATCGTAGGGGCACGGCGTGCCGTGCCCAATCTGCCGACCATGCCCACCCGCCGTGCGGTGCCCCGATAGAGGGCACGGCACGCCATGCCCCAACAATAGGCGCGTCAATCGATGCCCCAACGATGGCGAAACAATTCGGTCATGCGGTTCCTGGTGCATTACCGACCGTGATCCGTTCGTTCAAATCCGCCGCCACGAAACGCATCAACGAATACCGCGATGCGGCGGGTGAGCCGGTCTGGCAGCGGAACTACTACGAACACATCATACGCAGCGAGAAATCGTTGAACCATATACGGCAATATATCGCAGACAACCCAGAGCAGTGGGATGTAGACCGTGATAACATGAACGCGGTCACACCAGAACCGAGGAATATATGGCGCAGTTAACCGAATCCGTTGTAGAAAACGCTGCACTTGCTTGGTTTAAGGCACTTGGCTATTCGGTGCTGCATGGACCTGACATCGCAGCAGGGGCACCTCATGCAGAGCGCAGCGACCCGAACTACCGTGATGTGATACTAGAAGCACGCCTACGGCAAGCTCTCGTTCGGCTAAATCCCAAGATGCCTCATGAGGCTTTGGATGACGCTTACCGGAAGTTAACCCACGTTGATATACCGTCATTAATAGAGCGTAACCGGATAACACACAATATGCTCGTGAATGGTGTTACTGTGGAATACCGCGAATCCGATGGATCTATAAAAGGCAGTCAAGTTTCCGTCATTGATTATGACGACCCTGATAACAATGATTGGGTAGTTGTTAACCAGTTTTCAGTGTGTGAAAACAACATCGTGCGCCGTCCAGATATCGTCGTCTTCGTAAATGGCTTGCCATTAGCCGTCGTGGAGCTTAAGAATCCCGGCGATGAAAATGCCACCTTGTCTGCGGCACATCAACAGTTAACGAACTATCAATCACAAATCGCCTCGCTATTTGCATACAACACGGTGTTGGTGATATCCGATGGTATTGAAGCACGGATGGGTGTATTAGGTGCAGGTATGGAGTGGTTCAAGCCATGGCATACCATTAGTGGTGAAGGCATTGAGCCTCCAACACAGTCGCAAATGATGGTTTTGGTTCTTGGGGTCTTTGATAAGCAGCACTTCACAAATCTTATCCGGCACTTTATTGTATTTGAAAACACAAAAAGCGATACGGTGAAGAAAGTTGCAGGGTATCACCAATTCCATGCAGTTAACATGGCAGTTGATCAAACGCTGCGTGCAAGCAAGCTGATAAGTGCTAACAAAGCAGGTGAAAACTCAGAGGGCTATTTCACACGGCAGCTTGCCGGAGGCAAACCAGGCGATCATCGTATAGGCGTGGTATGGCATACACAAGGATCCGGTAAAAGTCTTACTATGGTGTTTTATGCAGGGCGAATTATCCTGCACCCCAAGATGCAGAACCCCACTATTGTAGTTATTACTGATCGTAATGACCTTGATGATCAGTTATTCGGTGTATTTGCTGCATGCACAGACTTATTACGACAAGCACCCGTACAGGCAACAGATCGTAATGATCTGCGTGAGAAACTGATGGTTTCATCTGGCGGAGTTGTCTTCACTACAATTCACAAGTTCTTTACGGATTCACTAAGCCAAAATAAGCCCATCTCACTAAGGCACAATATTGTGGTCATCGCAGATGAGGCGCATAGAAGCCAATATGATTTTATCGACGGTTTTGCTCGTTACTTACACGACGCCTTACCCAACGCGTCATACATTGGTTTTACAGGCACTCCTATAGAAACTGCCGATGCCGATACGCGTGCGGTATTTGGTGACTATATTAGCGTATATGACATTCAACGTGCCGTTCAGGACCGCGCTACTGTTCCTATCTACTATGAAAGCAGATTGGCACAAGTTGAGTTCGATGATAGCGCAAAGCCCACAATAGACAGTGATTTTGACGATGCAACTGAAGGCGAAGAGATCGACCGAAAAGAAAAGATGAAGTCCAAGTGGGCTCAGCTAGAAGCGATTGTCGGCACTGACAGCCGGATTGAACTCATCGCCAAAGACATCGTTGAGCATTTCGAACAACGGCTGTCTATCATGGACGGTAAGGCGATGGTTGTGTGCATGAGCCGCAGAATTGCTGTTGAACTGTATAATGCGGTATTGTCACTTCGACCTTGCTGGCAAGGCGACGGTGATAGTCAGTCAATTGTCAATGTCGTAATGACTGGTTCCGCAGCGGATCCTGCTGAATGGCAGCAGCACATTCGCAACAAACAAGGCCGTGAAGAGTTGGCAAAGCGGTTCCGAAATCCTGAGGACCCGTTTAAGCTCGTTATTGTGCGGGACATGTGGCTTACTGGTTTTGATGCACCTTGCTTGCACACCATGTACATCGATAAACCCATGCGAGGTCACGGAATCATGCAAGCGATCGCCCGTGTCAACAGGGTGTTTAAAGATAAACCTGGCGGACTTGTTGTTGACTATATCGGCCTTGCTGATGAGCTCAAGAAGGCATTAGTGACGTATACCGAAAGTGGTGGTTCGGGATCGATAGTAATCAGCCAAGATGATGCTGTGGCAGCTCTTAAGAAGAGTTACGAAATCTGCTGCGGGATTTTACACAGCTTCGACCGTTCTGCATGGTTATCGGGCAGTGAGCAAGACAGACTTAACCTCCTGGCCTCCGCTCAGGAATATATACTGGCTCAAGAAGATGGCAAACAACGGTTCATAAATGCCGTAAACGGCCTCTCTAGGGCGTTCGCACTAGCTGTTCCTCATGCTGAGACTGAACGCATTCGCGACGATGTTCACTTCATGCAGGTCACGAAGTCAGTCATGTCTAAAAATACGGCAAGTCACGTACGGACTGATGTAGAGCTTGACCAAGCGGTCAAACAGATTGTCAGTAAAGCAATGGTATCCGATGAAGTCATAGATATCTACTCAGCCGCAGGCATTAAGAGCCCTGATATATCAATATTATCGGACGAGTTTTTATCTGATGTACGAAGGATGCCGCATAAGAACCTGGCGGTTGAATTGTTAAACAAGCTCCTTCGTAACGATATAAAAGCACGAATGAAACACAATATAGTTCAAGCCAGGTCATTTTCCGAAATGCTTGAGCAAACAATACGCAAATATCACAATAGGTCCATCGAAACCGCGAAAATCATAGAGGAACTCATTGAACTTGCGAAACACATGAAAGACGCTGATCAACGCGGTCAAGAGACCGGCCTGAGCAGCGATGAACTAGCGTTCTATGATGCATTGATTGCCAACGACAGTGCGGTGCTGCAGCTAGGTGACGAAACTCTCAAGAAGATCGCCTGTGAACTCGTCCAAACAATTCGCAAAAATGCAGCTATTGACTGGACACTTCGTGAGAGTGTACGTGCGCAACTGAGGGTTGCTGTGAAACGGATACTTCGGAAATACAAGTATCCACCAGACAAACAGGAGAAGGCTACAAATCAGGTCATTGAACAAGCAGAGACATTGTGTGCAGAGTGGTAACCCATCTGTGTGACAAGGGGTGGGGGACGCATCTGTTTGGTGTTGATAATGGTTGGAATACGATCTGCTGCCTAATCACATAAGCCATAAATAGTATTATTAACCCAAAGGGTTAATAATACTATTTACAAATCGGGCCGTTATGGATATAATATTTAAGACAAGCAAACTGCGAAAAGTGTGTAACAACAAGGCGAGCCGAGAGCGTGAATTCGGTCCCGAAAGAGTAAAACGCCTTGGGAGGCGCCTTGATGATCTCAGCGCCGCCGATTGTCTAGCTGACATCTATATTACCGCCTGCAAGATGCCATGAGCTCAAAGGAGATCGCCAAGGCCAAGTATCGATTGATCTAGATCACCCTTACAGGCTTCTTTTTATTGTCGCAAACGACCCAATTCCGCTCAAACCCGATGGTGGTTTGGATTGGAACTTAGTTACTGCTATCAAGATCATAGGAGTGGAGGATACACATGGTAAATGACATCATGAACCAGTATATGCCCGACTATGTTTCGCCGCCGGGTGAGACTCTGCTCGAGACCATAGAATCGCTGGGGATGACACAAGCGGAACTCGCTGAACGCACTGGCAGACCGCACAAGACCATCAGCGAGATTATCAAAGGGAAAGCAGCGATCACGCCAGACACTGCACTGCAACTAGAAATGGTGCTTGGTGTTCCTGCTTCTTTCTGGACGAATCGTGAGACCCAATACCGCGAAACGCTCGCGAGGCAACATGAGTATGAACGACTGCAACGGCAGATTGATTGGCTGAATTCTCTGCCGGTAAAGGCAATGTGTCAGAAAGGTTGGGTTCGACGCTTTACAGACAAAGTTCAGCAACTCCACGAAGTGCTTCGGTATTTCGCTGTTGCCTCTCCAGAGGCTTGGCAAGGCATATGGTGTGGAGCTCAGGCTGAATTCAAGAAATCGAAGGCGTTCGAGAGCGATCCAGGAGCGGTCGCTGCATGGCTGCGAAAAGGTGAGATAGAGGCACAATCTATCGAATGCGAACCATATAGTCAATCGAAATTCTTGTCAGTGCTGATTCGAGTTAAAGCGCTTACCATAGAGCCGCCGAGTGTATTTCAACAGAAGCTTGTTGATGAGTGTGCCTCGGCTGGGGTTGCTGTGGTGTTCGTGCCAGAGCTGCCAAAGACGAGGGTGTGT
>CAZFLA010000163.1:0-7621 GCA_964519405.1 uncultured bacterium | reverse complement strand
TCATAAATCCTCGGACAGCTTCCCATTGAAACTTATTAGACACCCCTGGAAAAAGACGGTTGCCCAAAGTTGACAATGATACTGGTCTATATACATTGTCGGTTGATCGGCAAGCATCGGTGAGAAGACTTGCAACACCATTTTGGGGATTTTCAAGCGCTGATACTACAGCTTCTGAAGCTGTGCCCATTGTTGGTGTGCTTTCATGAAATGATGCTGCTATATTTGCTAACGCGGTCTCAATCTCTTCCGGCTCAACAGCTTTGGCTAGTTGTTGAAATGGCATCGGTTCCAGATGACAACATAGTGAGGGACTAGATATCTGTCTGTTCTCTCCGGGGATTATTTGATCACTAGCCCATTTCGTGCCAAAGAAATCTGTCAAGAATGTGACACTCTTGCGGTCATGAGGTGGTAATGATGCACTTGATGCTAGTATCCGAAGCTTCGGTGAATCCGGTTCAAGGCCCAAACGGTCAAGAAATAGCTTCAACAGGTAAGCCACTTCCGTTCCTGCAGTTCCTCGTTGAAGATGCAGTTCATCAACGATAAGGTGGAATACACTACCATCACGTTTCAACCACTCACGTGTCATGTCAAAGATAGATGCGTCAGCTTCTCTCATCAACATTACACTTAGCATGCTATGGTTAGTAATCAGTACATCTGGTGGGGTATCCTGCATATCCCAGCGATTACACATTTCGGCTCCTGACAAGCGGGCAAAGAAAGGACGCGGATCTTCTCCATGTGCAGGGTTCTCACAATCTAGTTTCCAGGCTTCGGACGCTGCTCGCTCATTTACCTCTATCATTCGCATATCGTCACACAGTTGATTAATACGTTTCATGTCTAAGTTTTTGTGCTCATTGTATTCATGGCCAGGTATAGGAGTGGCACTGTTATACCGACCGAAATAGAACCTATTACCTGCCCTATGGTTTTGGAACCAATCCCGAGCTTGATCACTATCCACAGCACGTCGTAGTCTTGTTAACTGATCTTCCACGAGGGCATTCATGGGATAAAGTATCAAAGCCCGCATTGCTGCCGGTCTTGACTCGTTAGCGCGTTGAGAAACACGACAACTTATTTTATTAGCGCGGCAAGCGTCTTGCCATTCTTGATCTTTCCACCAGTCATTTTGATGAGGTAATAAAGGCCCGGATGTAACCCATTGTTTGGATTCTTTTATAAGATAAGCAAACAAAGGAAGTAAAAATGCTTCTGTTTTTCCTGAACCAGTACCTGCTGAAACAACTAGGTTTTCACCACCTAATGCGCGGCGCAGCATCGTAGTCTGGTGACGATACAGCGGGAAATCGCCGATGAGACCACATCGTACAAACTCAGAAAACTCTTTCAGAATTTCTGTATTGTACCCAGGCAGATCGTCTTGGGATAGTTCCTCAATCCGTCGGTCATCCTGGTAACGCGGCATGACTTCAATCCAAGGTTCCTGAGCTAAGACTTTTAGCTCCTTATCCAACAATAACTCTTTACGTGCGGCTTCAAATCCTGCGAACCGAGTTCCGAAGCGTGTCCCAATATACCGTTGGTAATTCTCATAAACTTGCTCAAAAGCTCCAATTGGATCATTCATATTGTTATCACCTAAAAAGACACATGGTTCATTGGCTGGGAGAGTTTTTGCGAAATAAGGTTGGCTTGTAACGGCGGTACATCGCCATAGGCGATGTACTTACCTCGTGTAGCTCCAATGCTAGATGCACAATAGTGACCTGCTTTTCCAGAGGTAAGGGTGATTGCCCGTTCAATTAGTATTGGTAATGGTGTTCCAACCGGAACATACAATGTATGAGCCATAACATCATAGTTAAGCACATGATGACCGATTTCTTGTAACAAGCCATATACGCCGTATTCACGATCTACGAAAAGCCCTTTTTCGCTACTTAGGTAGAGTGCATGACGATATCTCCCTGTGCGAAGATGAGTTCGCTGCAAAACCGGTAAGCTGCGGTCATCACCTATCTTAGGCATTGTGAATTGCAGTGTCATTACATCAAATTGCTCTGCCGAATGAGAACGTGGAGTAGCAACTTGACAAGTCTGTAGATAGGTATCTAGGTCAAGAACTGCGTTCATAATCAGTGTAGATACAGGGATTCGCGAGAAAATAAACCCGGCTGCGTGCGCCAGTTCAGCCATGCTATTTTCGTCCTTCACGGTAATCCTGACACAATCTGGAAGTAATCGATTTTGCTGGGGAAAGCGTTCGATTCGAAAATCACATCCGATATTCTGAGCCAAATCACCCAGATGATCAATAGTATCAGGGAAACGCTGACCAGCTAAAACAGCAACGGAGTTATCGTGTGATGGGATTTTCACAAATACCGGTGGTGCGACCATCACCTCACCGCTAGTGTCGTCGAATGTAAAATCGCAGTGCCCTAGAGAAGTTAAGCCACGCAACACTCTGCTAGGAAGTAATCTGTCAGTCTCATGTCTTTGATCTTTGCTGCTGTCAACAGATAGCCGATCTAGTCCAAATGCGAAATTACATGCTTCTTTGAAATCAATCCAAGACATAGTTGTGCGTGCAGACAAAGCCCACAGAATCCGCTCAGATGCCATTGGTTATCCCTTGCATGGTGAGATTAAGCTCATCATTTACCGCAGTGTGACCTTCGAATCTCGCGGGAATAGGTGGCTGTACGCCATATAGTTGTAAATGGGCTGTTCGATAACTCGTCCATAATGGGGGAGTATCATCATCTATGCTATTGGGATGAAATGTAATCTGCTGACACCATTGGTACCAATCACTACACATCATACAGGTTGCATCTTCTTGAATCAGCCCCCCTGGTTGGAGGCCTATCCCCAGCTCTGACATTCTTATTGGAACTACCCGCTGCCAGGCCGCTTCTGATACCGGAAGAGCCAACACACCCTCATCATATGAGCCTACAGCCAGTAGATTCCGAGGCCATCTCCGCATCTGAATGTATCCAGTAGGTCCGGGTATCTCCAATCTATATAGTCGGTTATTATTGCATCTGCTCTGATAACTGGTTAACAACGGAAGGAGGTAAGAGTCTATGGGGGCCTTGTTTACACCGTCAAAATATACTAGAAAAAGACGATCTGGATTTGTTTCCGCTTGGATAAATGCCCTTGCTAAAGCTGATGATTGGCCATCACCAAACACGGATTTTACGTCGATCATTACCGGTGATATCGGAACCCAGTGGAAATCGCCTCCAGATATACATGAGGAAAAACACTCCACTGCTTTCGACACAGAATCACCCTTGATGATTGGAAATGCATTAGCCATCAACGCTGCGTGTAGTTCCTTCATTATGGTAGGTTGAATGCCATACATATCTGCAGCACATAGCATCTGGTCATTTAAATCGTCACTACCAATGGCTTCCACCAGCAGTGGTTCATCTACGCTACAGGTTGTTCCCTGTGCCTGTATCTCATTCGTAATATGTAGTGATCGTGCAACCAAGAGATCAGCAATTGCCTCTAAAGGCTGGCGGATTATATCATCAGCTTTATTCTGAAGAGCGTTCAAGATATCCGATGATTGCTGTTCGATTTCTGCAGCCTTCTTCCTTAATGACTTGATCTCCTCCTCAGCTGCTTCGCGTTGGATCGTTGTCTCTGATACTGTTGCCTTTTGTAAACTGATGATCTCTTGTCTCGCAGCTTCTTGTTTATCGGCTATCTCCTTCTCTGCTTTCTGCTGCATGTCAGTTATCTGTGCACTCTGGTTTTCGATCTCTAGTAACGCTTTAGCTTCAATGATCTGTTGAACTGCCGGAAGTTCTAAAATATCTTCAGTGACTGCTGTTAATAGATCGTCCTCGCTATTAAGTTTATCGAGAAGCATTTTGGCTCTTGTCAAACGCTGTATGTTTAGATTGAGATCATCACCTTCTTGAATATGCTTGGCGATGCTATCTCGAATACGTGCATCTGTTAGGTGTAAACCACCTCGCGGATCCGTTAATTTACTATCATTTTTTGCTATATACTTTAGTGCCGCATGAATCACATCCGCATCACACGACCAATCTTGTTTTAGTTCTGTACCTAACAGCTTGTCATCGCGTCCCAGCAGTATATGTTTCACGCCATCGATAGTAACAGAGGTAGAGAATACTCCAAGATTATGCATGCGATGAACCGGAAGTGCATGAAGATCTTGAGTCATGTCAAAGACAGGTTCACCATTGTGGTCTGTGGTTTTGAGTGGTCCAACAACGTATTGTTCATCAATCCGTGCATACACTGTGGACGCTACAGTTTGCACAGGGCATTGATGATCTAGTAATGCCACTCGAATATCATCAGTATGTTTGAGCGTACTCCATAAATCGAGTATTTCGACGACTCCCTTAACCGTTTCGGGTTTAACCTGCCACTGACAAACGCGGTTCCGATTCTCTGGCGTCTCAATGACCATGAATGAATAAAGGAAATTATCTTTCGCCTTATCTAGCTTATCGAACCAAATAAGGTTACCTTCTTCAGGGAAAAAGTCATATCTTTGATCATCGGTAAATATATCAACCCATCCTGGAGATGATCCGTCAGACCAGCACAGTGGCTTAACGAAGACTACTTGGTTTCCGTAGGAATCACGATTCGATCCAATTCTTTCGACTATACCTAACACGTAATGTTTGGATTCATCAAAAGTCATATTAACACTCCCTCATACGAGGTTCACGATGTTGTTTAGGACTAGCATCGATAAACGCTGCCACCTGCCTTGCAAAATACTGTAGTTGCTGTAGTAAAGCAACTGGATAGCAAACCATATTTAGTAGTTGTGTACAAACGGGATTCGATGACGCCTGCCTGATCTGGACATATGTATCACTAGGTATCTGCAGAGAAGGTGCACCTGATGCCAGCATTGACTGCCCTATGGTCAATAGCCAGCGTGCCTTTTTAGCTAGGCCCGAGGGGAGTGCAGATATCTCGTGTTCAGGTATGTACACTCCAACGAGAGTTGCGCCTGCAACACCTCGGCTGCATGTATGACCCAACGGCTTATACGAACCATCGAACCAGCACACTGGTAGACTTGCTTCGCTACTAGAATCATATCTATCTAGAGTGAAGGATTTGCTGGTAATCACTTCATTTCCTAGCTTCAATGTGATTCGCATGCTGCCTGGCTTTAGTATATGCTCTGGTAGCCCATACCAAGCTGGAGCCTTGTCAGGGCACGGTTGTTCAAGTTGATATTCCTGCTGGTCGACGATAGCTGTGACATAAGGCGTAGGCTGCCATCTATCAACTTTAATATTCGGCGGAGCAAAATAATAATAGCGTTGTTTGCCTTTTACCGATCGAATCCCTCCCTGCAACGCAAGACGCATCGATTCTGATGTCGATTTTGCAGATTCATAGGGGCAATTCTCAATGTCTAGAGCGTCGGCATAATACAGGAGCCATTCTTTAGGTAATCCGTCCTTTATAGGTTTCAAATGAAATCCATCGCAGTTGATACCCCACTTCTCTACTTTATACCGATCACTTAAGTGAACAGCAATGTAGGTGCGAGTATGAGGTGATATCTGAGGCACTTCATACATGCCTTCACTGAAATAAGACTCTTCAAAAAAACGAACTTTACACCCATGCTCCTTGACTACCCTGTGCGTATCAGTGTGCATTACTAAGTCATTGGTCCATGGAAAAGATAAGCAGTCGAGATCCTGACCAGGAACTACGTTGTATATCGGATATGACCATTCATCAACGCAAGGCTCTGCTCTAAACTCCTCACCGCGATGAAGTAGGTTGACCCCTGGCTCTGGGAAGTCGCGATTAGCCCGGCATCTCAAAGTAAAATGGACTCGCGAACCTGTTATAAATGATAAGCACAACCGTAGCTCTAGGTATGCGGAAGTGCGAGTGACAACCTTGTCATCCTCATATTCCCCATCCCAGTTCAACAGTTCCTCACGGATCATTTCTCCAAATAGTAATCGAGCTTCTGGATTTTTTCCATTGATCAGGCACAGTGTCCGCGGTAGGAGACGTCTATGACCGAAATCCAAAATGCTTCTCAGAAGTACCTCCTTGTTAGGAGGTGCCAACGGTCTCAGTTTCGCTTCATGGAATATCGCAGGTAGCTGGTTGCGGTCACGACTGGTCATTAACGCCTGGGAAAAAGGAATGCCTACATGCTTCATTTTGCCAATAGTGTTAAATACATACCGTCCATACTGACCTTCAACTGACTTAATCGACCACTCCTCGAGTCCCTTCCAAAGCTGACGCATTTGGTCAAAATCCCGTAGTTGACCTGTGTTTTGGCGATGAGCCTTTATCTGTTCTCGTTTTTCTGGCGGTAGGAGCAACCATCGAAGATGAGGGTAGTATGCGCGTGTATCAAGCCCATGTTCCCCAGCCATGCTCGCTGCAAGAGCAAAGAGAACCAGGTAAGCGAAATATGTTGGATGTTGTTTCTTATCAGAACACCATTTTTGATAGTGACGCAGGGCGATACAACACAGGTTGGATTCCCAATTCACTCCCACATCACGATGGATCGCACTTATAAAGTCATCGAAACCGTCATTATCACCAAGATCCTCAAGGATTTGGCGTGTTACATTGATGTAGACGCGCCTATCTGCCATCTCCTCACTAAAGAAATGACCTAATAGTAGCTGGTTCCACTGTTCGTAATTCATCGCCGACATCTTCCTTACACAACCATACATTGTTGCGCAGATAACCGTATAACAGAGTACAGCTCGTCTGACTAACTCATTACTGCCCTAGCATCAGGCATCTATATACATCAGCTCAATGTCAACCTTATTATAACACACCAAATGGAGCTTATAACCATCATCTCCTCCTCCTGCCACATCGCCACAGGAGGAGGAGCATCGCTCATATCTTAGTGATGGAACAGGCGGATGCCGTTGAGCACCATGGCCATGCCGTATTCGTTGGCGGCATCGATCGTCAACTGGTCGCGGTTCGATCCTCCCGCCTGCGCCACATACTTCACACCGCTTTGAGCGGCGCGGTCAATGCTGTCGCGGAAGGGGAAGAAGGCATCCGAGCCTAAAGAGACATCAGTAAGCTGATTAAGCCATTCGCGCTTCTCTTCGCGGCTGAGCTTTTGAACATCACCCTGAATGCCCGCTTTCAGCAGCTCCTCTTCAGGAGCAGTGATGTCATCCAACAGGAACAGGTCAATGGTGTTGTTCATCTCAGCACGGCTGGCACCCTCTGCAAACTGAAGGTTTAACACACGGGGATGCTGCCGCAGCCACCACAGGTCGGCTTTGTTGCCGGCTAGACGCGTGCAGTGAACACGCGACTGCTGACCCGCACCGATGCCAATAGCCTGACCGTCTTTGGCATAACATACCGAGTTGGACTGTGTATACTTAAGCACAATCAACGAGATAATCAAGTCGCGCACCGCTGCTTCCGGAATCTGTGTGTTGTCCGTGACGATATTCGTCAGCACAGAGGCATCAATCTTGATGTCGTTATGCTTCTGCTCAACGACCACGCCAAATAGTTCGCGGCGCTCCATCACAGGTGGCTCGTAGTTAGCGTCAATCTGCAGCACGAGGTAGCTGCCGGCGCGTTTTTTCTG
>CAZFLA010000162.1:3242-7731 GCA_964519405.1 uncultured bacterium | reverse complement strand
AGCTACGGCATCCCGGAGTTCCGCCTGCCCAAGTCTATCGTCCGCAGCGAAGTCGGCCGTCTGCAAAAGATGGGCGTCACCATTGAGCCCAATGTGGTTGTCGGTAAGACCATCACCATTCCCGAAATGCGAGAGCAGTTCCAAGCTATATTCATAGCTGTTGGCGCTGGTTTACCCATTTTCATGAACGTGCCTGGCGAGAACCTCAAAGGCGTTTACGGCGCCAATGAGTATCTCACCCGCGTAAACCTTATGAAGGCATATGACTTTCCACGCAGCAAGACGCCAATCCTCAAAGGTAAACACGTCACGGTCATTGGCGGCGGCAATGTGGCTATGGATGCCGTGCGTACGGCACGCCGACTTGGTGCTGAAAGCGCCACTGTGGTCTATCGCCGCAGCAAAGAGGACATGCCCGCGCGTGTGGAAGAAGTGCATCATGCCGAACAAGAGGGTGTGAACTTCGAGCTGTTCACCGCTCCCACCGCCGTTATCGGCAATGATCAGCGCTGGGTAACCGGTCTGCAGTGCATCAGGATGAAACCAGGTGAACCAGATGAATCTGGACGCTCACGTCCTGTGCCCATCGAGGGCAGCGAGTTCGTCATCCCGTGCGATGAAGTGATCGTCGCTATCGGCAGCAGAGCTAATCCTCTGCTCACCAGCACCTGCCCGGATCTCGCACTCGATCGCCGCGGCAACATCATCACTGATGAGAACGGGATGACCAGCATTCCTGGTATCTTCGCCGGCGGGGACATCGTGCGCGGTGCAGCTACTGTGATCCTGGCTATGGGTGACGGCAAGAATATCGCCCACAACATGAAGCAATGGCTAGACTCCCAGAATAGCTAAGATCCGAACTGTTACATCAAAAAAGGCGGCTGATTCAACCGCCTTTTTGTATACATACCTATGCCCACGCGCAGAAGATAATAACTGTGGCGCATAAATGCGCAAGAAGACTAGGGTGATTGGTGTGGGAATTAATGAAAAAGACGGTAAGAAAATAAGTGGAGCCGAAGGTCAGAATCGAACTGACAACCTACAGTTTACAAAACTGTTGCTCTACCATTGAGCTACTCCGGCCTGTCGCAGTTTGCTATTAAATATTATCATAAACACCGCCTCATCGCAAATATTCTGCGGTAATATTTAACGCATATTATACTCCTATTTTGCACAACGTTGTCTATAGAACTATTTTGCACCATCGTCCATAATAAAAGTGTCAACACTATAAACAAGGATGTGAATACTATGAATCCCTGTTGGAAAGCACTTGCGCTGTCGCTGCTCATGATCACGTCGACCGCAAGCTATTCACAACAGCTTCGGCCGACTAATCCCGACACATTACGCGTTATCAACCAGAAATTACCTGCACTAATTCCGCCATCTGTTCTACTACCCACACCTGTTACACCAAGATCTAAAACTCAGGTTAGTTATCCCACAAGTTACGATCTACGAACCGCTAGCCGCTGTTCGCCCGTCCAAGATCAAGGTTACTCCAACGGATGCTGGGCATTTTCATCGATTGCATCCATAGAGGGCCGTCTGCTTCCTGGCACCTCAACCAACTTATCTGAAATGAATATGATAAATAACCACGGGTATGATTGGCTGCCAAGTTACGGCGGAAACCGCGGGATGGCCACGGCATATACAGCCCGGTGGGATGGGCCAGTGCTTGAAAGCGATGATCCGTTCATCGACACGAATGATATGTCACCCACAACCCTACCTTCTCCATACCATGTTCAAGATGTTATCTGGCTGCCAAGTCGAACGGGATTTGCCGACAATGACGCCATCAAGTCTTGTGTGCAAACATACGGGCCTGTTGCAGCAGATATGTATTGGTCTCCCAATACATACACAGCATCAACAGCCAGCATATACAACAGTGTCGATCATGATAACAACCACATGGTCAGCATCATCGGCTGGGACGATAACTACAGCCGCACGAATTTCAAACAGAGCAATGGAGCACCAGCTGGCGACGGCGCGTTCCTATTCAAGAACAGTTGGGGAACAGATTGGGGCGTTAATGGTTATGGCTGGATCAGCTATTACGATGTCTCACTCAGCAAATTCTCGTCAGTTTACACATCGGTATTAGCTTCAAATTCCTATACTCATGTCTACCAGTATGACCCTCTCGGCTGGTCTGGGAGCATCGGATACGGCAGCAATACAGGGTATTTAGGGGCTATATATACAGCACAAGCGACAGAGCAGATACAAGCGGTGTCGTTCTACAATTCCATGTCCAACAGCAGCTGCCAGGCAGCGATCTACCTTAACCCAACAACAGTACCTGTCTCTGGCACTGCTTACGGGGTCACAAACGGCACCCTAGCGTATCCAGGTTATCACACCATCACCCTATCATCACCTGTCACAATAACTGCCGGCAGCAAATTCGGGGTCGTCGTCAAACTAACAACACCAGGTGACAACTACCCTATTCCTATGGAGCGCTGCATTCCGGGATACACATCAAAAGCCACGGCCTCTGCTGGACAGACGTTTATCAGCGGGAATGGAACCTCGTGGACAGACCTAACCAGTTATTACCCTAATGCCAGCGTTTGCCTGAAAGCCTTCGGCAAGCTAACAACCAGCAGCCGAATGATTTCGGGGAACATTGCACTCGAAGGTTATATCGGTGATGCACGTTTTGAGACACTGCAGGCTCAAGTGAAGCAAAATGGATCGACCACTGCTTCTAGTTTTGAGCTCAAACGCAGCATCTCAGGAAACTACACGATCAGCCAGCTTCCTTCTGGGACGTACAGCATGAGGATTTGGGGCAGCCACTTCCCAGCTGTTACTGTAAACAGCCTTAATCTGACCTCTGGAGACAAAACGGGCATCAACATAACCCTACCCAATGGTAATGCCGATGGTGATGGTCAGGTTAACCTATTTGACTACGTGCAACTCGACATGGACTTCGGCGACATGGGTTATTACCTCAGCGCCGACATGGACGGAAGCCTGAGTGTTGACCTGTTCGATTACGTGATTCTCGACCAAAACTTCGGTGCTCAGGCAAGCACTCCACTCTAGCATATCCTGCTCTGCAGGAAGCACTCGCTTCCTGCAGAGCCCCCATCACCCTCTTGGTAATCACATTCGAAATTTCCGTATAAACCGAGTATCATAACCCCATGCAACACCGATATCGTATATTTGGGATCATGGAGTGCGAACATGAAGCGAGCAGGAACTACTCGGGAACCGGCTTTGGTACTCATTTTCGGTTTGGTTACTTGCGGTTTGTATTACCTATGGTGGATGTATGAAACAGCTAGGGAGATACAGGAATTTCTTGGCGAACCTGATATCAGCCCTGGTGTGGAAATACTACTCATGTTTATCACCTGTGGGATATATGCCATCTACTGGGACTACAAATATTGCCAGAAAATCGCACAGATGCGGTCGATGGTCGGTCTTTCGCCCGACAACCAAGCACTTCTCTGCGTGATTCTCAATGTGTTTGTAGCAGGTCTAGTAGCGGCCATGGTAGAGCAATCGCAGCTAAATGAAGTGTGGAGAAAGATTGGTTCAACCATCTAGCGATTACAAATCCGCAAGTGTATCCAGGTGGCTTTACGCAGCACTGATAATACTACTTGCTTCGTTGCCCCCTGCGTATCCTCACAGCCAATATGGGCTGCCGTCCATATGCCCGTTCCACTTCATAACGGGCATCCCATGTCCAGGATGCGGAATGGGACGCAGCCTGATCTGCTTCTTCCACGGGCAGATTGGTGCTTCGTTAGTGTTTCACCCCTTAGGGTGGCTTGTTGGCACAACACTAATAATGTTAGTTGTCTCCCCTACGGTTTTCCAGAACACTTACCAACAGCACCGTAAAGCTTGTATTGTAATTCTGTATATAGTGACTATATTGCTGGTGTTATTTTGGGTGCTTCGCCTCGCCCATATCATGCCTGACTTGTAATATCGTATATAACAAGAGGAGCCGCTTTAATGTCTACGCTGACCGAAGCACCCTACATAGTGAAGTCGCACAAAAGCGACTGCTGCCTGATGATCGCAAATAACGCCTCAGCAAACGAGCGTTACGCTGCAGAAGAAATGCAGACATACCTTCAGCAAATCAGCGGCGCCAAACTGCCTATTATCACAGAGCGGGAGGTATGCGTCCACAAACGCGCAGTGGTCAGCATCGGGCGCACCAACCTGAGCAAAAGATACTTCAGTGATGCCAAGCTGAAAGCTCTGGGTGACGAAGGTTACTGTCTGTTCACGGCAGATAACAGCATGTTTATCGTAGGCGGACATGTGCGGGGCACAATGTATGGTGTTTATGACTTTCTGGAGTCACTAGGTGTTCGATGGTATTCAGCGGACTACACCTACACACCAAAGGCGAAAAACATCCGAATGGTCACCAAAACCAAAAGCTCTATACCCTCGTTCTGGTATAGAGATCAATATTGGAACA
>CAZFLA010000162.1:0-3212 GCA_964519405.1 uncultured bacterium | reverse complement strand
GCCGTTGCGTATGGGCGGCTCTGCTGTCACCATTCTAGGATGCCATTCGTTCTTTATCATGGTGCCTGCAGACAAGTTTCTTTCAACTCATCCAGAGTGGTTCGCGCTTAACGGCGAAGGGAAACGCTGCGACACAGAAATGTGCTTAACCAACCCTCAACTGCGCCAGTTTGTGGCTGATTACGTGCTGAACGACATTAAGCAGCATGATGGTGAGGTCGATTTCTACTGGGTCAGCCAAAATGATGGAAGTCTTTCGGGATGCATGTGCGCGCAGTGCCTTGCCGAAAGAAAAGCGCACGGAGGCAGCAAGAGATGGTCGGCTAATATCATTAGTTTTGCCAGTGAGGTAGCAGACAAAGTTGGCAAACAGTTCCCGCGCACTCGTGTGAAGACACTGGCATACACCTATACCGAAAAAGCACCGACTAACATGAGGGCGTCGGATTCGCTGTGTGTGGAAGTCTGCGGCAACTTCCTTAACAGCGATCACAACCATGCAGATCTCGTGGCGTCTTGGTCCAAAGTAGCAAAAAATATATCTGTCTATACCTACGGCGGGTCAAATTACGGATATTGGTGGCCCTACCCCAACGCATGGGAGGTGGGTATGCAGTGTCCATGGGCCTTAAAAAGCGGTGTCAAAGCCTTCTATATTCAAGGAACGGCGTTAGGCAAGGGCTCTGGGTTGGTGGATCTTAAGGCTTATCTGTCGGCGCGCATGGCTTGGGATCCTTCGCGCGATGTGAATAAGGAGATAGCCGATTTCTGCAGCGGATATTACGGTGCTGGAGGTCGGTATGTTGCAGAATATCTGGACTGGTATTACCGTTATATTAAACAACACAACATGCCCCTAGACGGCGGTTGGGGTGAGGCTGACGAATGGCGAAAATGGGTGACGAAAGAGGCCATGCTGCACTGTAACGAGCTCTTTCAAAAAGCACTCTTGGCCGTAAAACACAACCCCATATACCTAAAACATGTGCGAAGCGCCTACCTGGAGGTATTATGGGGACGTATCATGATTGATACAGAACCAGGCACACAGCTTTCTGACCTTAAGTGGAAGCTAAAACCTGGTGCTAACGAAACGGAACTGCGTAAAATGGCTGTTCTGTTTGGCGAAATCATGCATGAGAATGGCTATGATATGCACAATGAAATCACAAAATGGGACTACAATAAATACCCACATAAATAAAGCTGACAGCCATGCACAGCAGACGATTAGTTTCTGCTGCGCATGGCTGTTTGAGTGATGTCATGGAAACCCGTTACTTAGCTTTGGCTTCTAGAACCTTCACCAATTCATCTATCGGTGAATTTTTATCCTGTGATGGCTTCAGCATGTTATTCATGTCAAATGGTGGATGTCCGCCCATTTTTCCATGAGGGCCGCCAGGACCGCCTTGCGGCATTCCGCCGCTGGGAGCGCCGCTAGGTGGACCGCCAGCAGGCATTCCACTTGGAGCTCCGCCTGAGCCAACACCAGGTCCGCCGCTTGCCCCCCCGGATGCACCGGAGCCAGACTTATGCTCTGGCATCATGGCGCTGATCTCATTGCGTTGATTTTCGTTTAGCACTAGTTGAACAGCTCGGATGACATCTTTCGCATTGGTCTCCGAGAGCTTATCCTTCTTCTGTCCGTCTTTGATAATCGCTAGTAACTGTTTTGCTTGATCGGCGGTTAGCTTTGATTTGCCTGTTTGCTCCAGACGTCGTATGCCTCCCAGCAGCCCCATCATCTGCATGCGGTAGCGCATGTTCCCCATGTTCATCCTTGGCTGTCTGCCGGTTGGTGCGGAGGTAGGAGTAGATGAACTTGTTTGGTTTGACTTTCCGCACCCCGACAACACGACAACGCTGCACGCAAGCAGAGGAAGCACCACTGCAGCGATACGACTATTAATGGTCATTTGAATCCTCCTTTGTGCCATTATTCATACCTCAGCGATTCTATCGGATCGAGTTTTGATGCAGACTTAGCAGGATAATACCCAAAGAACACACCAACCATCATCGAAAAACTGAATGACAGTAATATCGATCCCGGACTTACTGTTATATCCATCGTTGTGGCCTTCCCCATGATGGACGAAGCGACCATACCCAACAATATCCCGATCACTCCGCCTGTGGTGGACAGCACCAATGCCTCAATAAGGAACTGCGATTGGATATCTGCATTCCGTGCACCCAGCGCCTTCCGCACACCGATTTCGCGTGTTCGTTCAGTGACCGAAACCAACATGATGTTCATAACGCCAATGCCACCCACCAACAGCGACACACCGGCTATACCGCCCAGCAGCAGTGTAAACACCTGCGATGTCTGAGTAGCGAACTCCATGATTTCGGCTTGGTTACGCACAATGAAGTCGTCGTCCGCGCTTGCGGCAATGTGGTGCCGTCGACGCAGCAATTTCGATATCTGGCTAGTACCTCGGTCCATCAGGTTCATGCTCTTCGCCTGACAGTTGATACTGCGGATATATGTGGTGCCCATTAAGCGACGCATCGCCGTGGTCACAGGGATCATCAACTGGTCATCGGGATCACTGAATCCGCTAGTTCCCTTAGATTTAAGCAGTCCTAGCACTGTGAACTCAGTACCCTTGATATAAACGCTCTTACCGACGGGGTTGGCGCGGCCAAACAGAGTTTTTGCAGTCGTTGGGCCAATAAGCGCCACTTTGCGGCACGAATCCACATCTCTTTGACGAAAGGTATGCCCCTTCTCCACGTGGTAGTTTCGTATTCCCAAATAGTCGGGAGTTGTGCCCAGTATGGTGGTGCTGGTGTTTTTGTTGCCGTATTTTACCTGTGCATTCGTCTGAACCTCAGGAGCCACTTTAGCAATGGCCGGGCACTTCGCCAGGATCATATTGGAGTCAGCCAACGTTAACGTGGTCACACTACCCATTCCACCGCGAACAGCACCAGAACGCGACTGTCCAGACATGACCACCAGCACGTTAGTGCCCATCGCTTTGATGTTGTTCATCATCTTGCTGCTGGCGCCGTTTGCTAACGCCAGCATCGTAATGACAGCAGAAACTCCAATGATAATCCCCAGCATTGTTAACAGAGCACGCATCTTGTTGGAGGCTAGTCCTTCTAGTGCAACTGCCATACTTTCTTTGATGTTCATGATGTTTCCTCCGTTTTAGGCAGCGCCTCAAGTGCCTCACGAGCATCTATACGCCCTA
>CAZFLA010000161.1:0-7768 GCA_964519405.1 uncultured bacterium | reverse complement strand
TCTGCAGGAGCCTCCAAGGTGACAATCATTGAGCATACCTGCGACAGCCCCTCACAGTTGGTGTTTAACATCAGCGGGCTGAAAGCCGCGGCTGATCAGTCAGGAGCCCAACTTGTCAGCGCTCACACGCGCAACCTGTATCAAGCTGTGAAGATTCCGAATGCGACGAAACTATCTGATGCCGAAATGCTTACCGCCATTGCCGAGGCAGACTGCTTCATTAACATCCCTGTTGCCAAACACCATAGCGCCACAAAACTCAGCCTTGGTTTAAAAAACCTGATGGGTACCGTTTGGGATAGGCAAGTGTGGCACATCAATGGGCTGGATCAATGCATAGCAGATTTCGCCAGTGTGGCGACACCAGACCTAACCGTCATCGACGCAACATGCATTCTGTTGGATAACGGCCCTAAAGGCCCGGGAAACACCCGCAAAGAGAACAAGATATACGCCAGCACCGACCCCGTCGCTATCGATTCGGTTGCTGCCGGGTTGTTCAAGCTGAAACCAGAAGATTTAGGATTCATCAAAGCGGCATCCGCCAAGGGATTGGGCGAGATGAACCTAGCCGCCATCAAACTGAAGAGAGTGTGATAGATGGAGAAGAAAGCCAGGAAAACTGGTTCTAGCCGTGCCAGAACAATACGCAAGGTCGTTCAGTCGGTTATCTTCATCGGGTTCTTAGCATCATGCTTCGGCACAGCCTTAGAGCGTCTGGTGCCTAAGCCAGAGATTTTCTTTGCTCTTGACCCTCTGGTGGGCATCGCGACGTATATCAGTTCACGGCAGATAGATCATCATCTATATGCAGGTTTGACGGTATTGGCGTTAAGTATTCTATTCGGCAGGTGGTTTTGCGGATGGGTCTGTCCGATGGGCAGCTGCGTAGACATCGCAGATCACTACACAACTAAACGCAACACACCGAAACAGGGGCCTCGCTATCTTAAGCAAGCGATCTTGGTGGTCATCCTCGCCAGTGCGCTCTTTTCAGAACAAATTGCATATCTTCTCGACCCAATGGCCATTGCCAGCAGAGCGATGATACTTGCCATACAGGCTCCGTTGTGGACGGTTGTACATGCCACCGGATTCACCGCATCATGGCTGCCTGAAACTCAGCCATTTACTCGGCTTGGATTGCTGTCTTTGGTTATCTTTCTCACCGCGATCGGGCTAGGCAAATGGGGTGCTCGTTATTGGTGCCGTAACCTATGCCCGCTGGGTGGATTATTTGCGCTCGTAGGGCGATGGTCCTTGTGGCGACGGCATGTAGACAGTGAAGGCTGTACACACTGCCAAAGATGCCGCACCAATTGTAAAATGGGTGCTATTCCTGAGAAGGACACCACCCAAGTGGTACAACCCGAATGTATCCTCTGTTACAACTGCGTACCCGCATGTGAGCAGAAAGTCACAAAGATATCGCTGTCTGCAAATAGTGAGCAGCAGCAGCGGCCTGTCGATCTCGATCGTCGGCGTGTTCTGGGTATGGGGGCACTGGGTATCATGTATGCAGGTGTGGCCAGCACCGACATCGGATCGAAACTAATTCAAGACACATCCGTCAAAAGTAGTAGTCCATGGCGAATTCGGCCGCCCGGCGCTCAGCCGGAAGATATCTTCCTCGACCGCTGCATCCGATGCGGTTTATGTATGAAGATCTGCCCAACGCATGCTCTGCAGCCAGCAGCATGGGAGGCGGGGCTTGAGGGTTTCGAGTCACCCATACTCGTCCCTCGCATTGGTTACTGTATAGAGGCGTGCAATGCTTGCGCTGATGTCTGTCCGACGGGTGCTTTACGTTTATATGAGCTTGCCAAGAAGCCTGAAATTAAGCTAGGCCGTGCTATGGTTGATCGAAGTAAATGCATCGCTTGGGCAGCGGGGCATGACTGTCTAGTATGCGGCGAACACTGCGGATACGGAGCCATAAAAGGAGTAGATGTCAACGGTGTTGCCTGCCCAACAGTAGATCGTGGTAAGTGCGTGGGTTGCGGTCAGTGTGAAAACAGATGTCCCATTCAACCCGACGCAGCCATCCGAGTACATTCACAAGGCGATAATCGCGAAGAACCAGTTCAGCATCATAATAATAACTACGGAGAACGAAATTGAACGTTGACGAATCACGACGCAGCTTTCTTCTCGGGCTAGCTTCTAAAGGTGCAGATGCGGTGCGCCAGAGCCCATTGATATCCGCATTTATGCAGCTCACTAAGAAGGTTGGATCGACTGTAGTTGAGGTCAACCGACCACAGTCAGTCACCCCTGATATGCGCCTGCAGAACGACCTCGTTCGCAATATGGTTTTCCAAGCGGTCAAACGGCTGACCGGCGAAAAGACCGACCAAGCCGCTTGGAGCAAGCTGTTCGACAAAAACGATGTAGTTGGCATAAAAGTCAACACCCTGTTCGGTGTTGGCGCCAGCAGCAGTCCTGAAGTAGTGAACGCTGTTATTGCTGGTGTTAAGTTAGCTGGTGTTCCTGCTGACAAAATCATCGTATGGGATCGGTCCGACAGCGACATGCTTAATGCGCGCTTCCGCATCAACCGCGAAGCCGGTGTGAAATACTACGGCACAAACGGCGACTACGAAGCAGAACCTACCAAACGCGGTAGTTTTGAAGGCAGACTCAGCAAGATTCTCACACAGCAGATCACAGCGCTTGTTAATCTGCCAATCCTTAAAAGCCATGGGATCGCCGGTATGACCTGCGCATTCAAGAACCACTACGGCAGTTTTGACAATCCCGGCAGCCACCACGGAAACAACTGCGACCCTTTCCTTTCCGATGTCAACTCCTTGCCCGTCATCCGTGAAAAAACACGATTAGTGCTCTGCGATGCCCTGCGTCCGCTTTACGAAGGTGGCCCTGGATTTTCGCAGAAATACCAGTGGGCCTACGGAAGTATACTTGCCAGCTTCGACCCACTCGCCATGGATGCGGTCGGTGCCTCAATCCTCGAAGCAAAGCGTAAGGAAGTGGGGATGCCTACACTGGAAGCATCCGGCAGACCAGTAAGACACCTCGCCACCGCAGCCAAGATGGGCATCGGTGAGGGTGATATCCGACACATTCGGGTGGTTAAGGCATGAAACGCTTCATCGCAGCTGCTATGATATTGGGGTCATGTGTGGCTTTTGCCGCACCGGCATCTACTCCCGCCACGAAGCAGCTCCCCGTAGGGGCAGCAGCGGGCTGGAAAGAGATGCCCTCGTCGGCTCGATATGTAGCGGGAAAAGACCTGACAGAAATATACGATGGCGGTATCGACCTGTATACCAAACACGGTGTGCTCGATGCCCAACAGCGTATCTACCAAAAACGCAATGATTACCTCACTGCCACCGCGCACACCATGAAAAGTGCGAAACATGCGGCTGAGTTTGTTGCTTATTGGAAGAAAAGCTTGGGCAAAACAAAGAGCGCTGCGATACCGAAGCCGTGGAACGGCTTCGTGATGCAGAAAGACGGCGCTGTGACGGTTCAAGCAAGTAAAGGGGTTATCTACCTTAATATCAGCTTGATCTCTGATCAAAAAACTGCAGTGGCAGACGCGCAGAAGTTTGTCAAAGCACTGAAGTAAGCTCCAAAAAGAGGCGCATTCTCATGCGCCTCTTTTGCCATCCTAATGCTGTATCGACTACTGGCTCACACTGCCGGTTCGCTCCAGTTTATTCCATCCTGCTCGCAAGCCGTTTAGTGCATGCCATACGCTTTTAATCACCACCCCATACAGCATCTGCCGATACGCCAACCGCTGCAGCGGGATAAGCCATATCATACTGGTTTTCTGCTTGTCCCAACGCAGAGCCAGGAAGCCAGCAAACATCTCGAACGTCATGAAGCCCAATCCTAACACAAGCAGCACTTCAAGTTGGTACCTAGCCGCAGGCATCAGTGCCCACCCGCCGCGAAGTATATGCATACTCCACCAGTCACTGCCAATCCAAATCACGCTCAGTAGTATTGATAGGTCCACAAGGGGGCTGAAGAGCTGATACAACACCTGGAATATCCAGTGCATGGGCAGCACAAAGCGCCCGAACATGCCGTGATGTCCCATCGCACGGCGATGCTTCCACAGGCACTGCAGGGTGCCATAAGCCCATCGGAAACGCTGACGGAACAGGGCAGATACGCTCTCAGGTGCTTCCGTGCAGCCGATAGCCTGGCATTCGTTTATGATGGTATAGCCTGCCATACGCACACGCCAAGTGAGATCCATATCTTCCGCCATGGTATCGGTGATGTATCCGCCAACTTGCCGCACTGCGGATGTTCGCCACGCACCAATGGCTCCCGGCACAACAGTGATGGCATTCACCACCGACCAGGCACGACGCTCAAGATTTTGCCCCGTTGTATACTCCAGATGCTGCCAAGCTGTCCACACGTTGCGGATATTACCCACCCGAACATTACCTGCAACAGCACCTACTTTAGCATCGGCGAAATGCTGTGCCATGAGCCTAATGGCACAGGGATCGATTATGGTATCAGCATCAATGGAGATAATGATGTCCGTCTCACACTGGGAGATGGCATTATTTAGCGCGCTGGCTTTACCACCGTTTGGCTGGCTCAACACGGACAGGTTGGCATATCTTTTGGCTAGCTGCTGCAGTTTCGTATATGTATTATCAGTTGAGCCGTCATCTACAACTACTATTTTTTGCACAGGGTAGTCCGATGCGGCAATCGCATCGACGGTGCGAGCAATCACGGTCTCTTCATTGTATGCTGCCACCACAACGCTTACTGGAAGCATCTGTTCAGATGACACAGTGGCGCGTTTTTCGCGTTTTCTCTGTATGAAAGCCAGGCTCAATAGCATCATCAGCCGCACCACACCCAACAGAATGCCTATCACAAACACAGTGTGAACTATCGATGTGCTTGCATAGTTGATGGTAAACACAAACCGATCGGCTCCCATCAAGCGAAGGTCGCGACCGCTTACCGCCGGCATCACGGTTGATCGAGGTATGCCCAATAGCTCCGAAGCAGTAATGAACCTGAATTTCTCAGCAGCAAGCTGTGGAAGAATCAGCCTCAGAGCCTTTACGGTATTCTCACGGTTTCCGCCGCCATCATGCAGAAGAATGGTGTTGCCCCTTCCGCTGTGTATGGCCTTCATCACGATAGATGCAATGTCTTCTGGAGTTCGATGACGTGTATTGGTTACCGACTTTGATATCGTAGGGTTCCAGTCCTGCGGATCAATGAATTCACCCACGGTCACATATCCGCTGCGGTAGGCCTCCAAAATCGGCCTTACCTCTTCCGGCCTTCGCGGTTCGGCGTCGGCATTATATGGAGGGCGAAACAGTATGGTGTCGTGATCGGTGACTGACTGGATGATCCGCTGGGTAGCATTCAGCTCCAAACGCGCCCTCGTGTCGCTGACCAATCCCATATTCGGATGCGTGAATGTGTGGTTGCCAATTTCGTGTCCGTCGTCATAAGCCCGGCGCAGCAGGTCAGGGAACATCTCGGCATTGCCGCCGATCACAAAGAATGTGGCCGGCACATGGTATTTTTTAAGTTCATCGAGTATAGCACCGGTATATATACTAGGGCCATCATCGAATGTGATGGCTACGGCATGTTTCTGCAGCCCCGATCGCCGCAATATTACCGATGAAGGAAACTCTGTATACTCCATATCGGTGATCATGCCTGTGGTTGGATCAAGATCAATAGACCGATGACCAACTCGCGGCTCGGATTCCGGCTGAAGCACTTCACCGTCACCTACAAACTGAACATCGCCAGGTACAGAGATTCGCGTGAGGCGGTCCGCAGAGCCGATATCATCGCGAGTGCGGGTAAACTGAGTCCACATTGATGGGTCTTCAAGCCCCAGCACCCAAAATGCGACACCTCCAAGATGGTTGTTCTTGGCAACAACAAGCTGATTACGCACCGATACAGCATCCTGCATCCATACCTCATGCGGCGTATCATCATCGCTTTTGTAGCTGTATGTGGAGTTAAGGCTTTCGGGGTCGAAATCTACTATAGATTTACCGCCAGCGCTGGCATCACGGGCAATAGCCACAGCCTGCACATAACTCAACGCTTCAGCGGTGCCGCCGTCCAGCGGCCAGTCATAGTTATAGCAGCCAATACCCATGGTCAGTTTTTGAGCTGGTATCACCTGCACCGCATCATGAACGAGCTGCATCACCCACGATATTGGTGCGATGGGGCCTGGTTTGCCGCCGGCAAAGTGTTTGTCATATGCCATTACAACCACATGGTCAGCATATGACGAAATGCGCGGTGTTGAATTATCGCCTAGCTGCGTGGATTCGATATCCACCGAAAGCGACAACCCAACCTCGTGAAGCTGCTGCGACAGCTTCCTCACAAAATCGGCATAGATACCTCTGTCCTGATGGTAGAGATTTTCGAAGTCCAAGTTCAGCCCTTGATAACGCTGCCGCTTCAACCAAGTGATTAGCCAGTTAATGAGGTCACGCTGTGCGTTGTCATCGTGGAGCATCATCGACACGCGTTTTGGGTCGAAGTGTCCGCCCTCGCTGTTGCTGATGACGGGCCATATCGCCACATCATGGCGGCGCGCGATTTTCTCCAGATCGGGACGTTGAGGGTTCAGTTCCACCTGCCAGTCGCTGGTATCAACTGATTTGCCATTGGTTGTCAACCGAAGACATACAGGCATTAATACATCAATGCTGTCGGCATGTCGCTGCAGTGAGTAAAGTCCTGATTCTTGCCAAGGTGCATAAAATGCAGCCACCATCGGTTGATCAGCTTGAGGGCGTTCACGGTGAACCACTTTGCGTTCAGCCCGAATGGCTTTGATGAGCAATCGCCGTTCGCGTGACATCTGAAGCCTTCGTACAAGTTGCTCATGAGCGGTAGAAAATGGTGATTTGGATAACAAACTGACTGAACGGCGTAAAGATATGGAGGGTAGGTGAGGGCGAATCAGCAGGCTATATGTAAACCCGCTTCCAACGATCAAAAACAGTACCAGTGTCACCCATATGATGATGCGAATACGCCGCTGTCTAGTCTGTTTTGGATCATAAAATACCGGTTTTGTCTCCATACGCGCTCCTTAGTATTAACCCTCAGCGCAGTAATATACGGCTGCAATCTGAATATTTGTGGCATCACATACGAAACAGATGATATCGAGACACTGCCAGACGCACCTCATCAGCACGTCTGGCATGTGTAGCGGCGCCTTTATCTCATGATTTTCACGGTAATGAGCTGCTCGCTGCTGAGGTTTAACACACCAGCGAAGTCGATGGTCACCTTGTCCTTCGACACTTTATAACTCATCTTAACGGCTGTCTGGTTGAAAGTAACTTGAACCGACTTAAGCTTGCTTCCGAGGTTGTTTTGTATGACAAGCTGGTTTAGCTTCATCCCACCGCGAACAAAACGGATATATACAGTCTGACTGTCATTGGCAACCGTCTGAGTGAACAATCCGTAACCCTGAGACACAGGGAAGAAGCTGCGATGGTTACTCGGCTGCCAGGTGGGCATGAAGCCTAAGATGCCCTTTGGCCCATCATAGATAAAACCTTGGCTGGCAGGTATCAGCGACCAACTGCTTAAGGCGCGTCCATAGAACTTACCGCATTCATCATCGCCGAATGGGTTTCCGCTATAACCCCAGCTCGCCGTATTGCCGCCGGTCAGGTCTTTTCGCATGTAGCCATCATACCGATCGGCAATCGCCTTCACTATGCGGTATCCTTGTTCGATATAG
>CAZFLA010000160.1:645-7775 GCA_964519405.1 uncultured bacterium | reverse complement strand
GAGGCGTTTTATCAAGAATGGTTCCCAGATTGCCATCGGTGGTTTTACGATAACTGTTCTTTTTCGCCATCAACATCTCCATATGCTTCCAGATGAATACAGTATACCGATACTACAGGCCATTCATTGCCGAATTACCTCGCCCGATTGTTCGTTTACGAGCAGGAAATACATACCTCAAACAATAACTGTGTATTATGATGCAAAATAAAAAAGAAGTCGTTCTGGGATGAACCAGAATGGTTAAAAAAGTGGGAACATAGTCGTCTATGCGGTATGATCACTGTTGCCGCATATATAGGATTCGCCATACTTACTTACCTTCATGGAACACATGCCATGTTCTACGCGGCGGTAAGTCCGATAAGCATTTTAGTGACAGCCTATGTGATTGGGTGGGTATTCTTTAAGGACCGGTCTTTAACGCCCAATTGCTTATCGATCATGATAGCAGTACCAGTGGTGGGGTTCTTGGGATATGCCATATTTAAGCGACAGATACTGCGGTTTGATCGGCCAACACCATTCAACCCCTTAGGCCTTAGCCTAGGACAAGCACTGATAGCAGCTTCGATCGCCATGACAATCTGGCTGACGATTATGTATATTCACCGCGATGATTCCCAATCCGAATAATAACCAAACACCACTCATTCGCCACTTAGTGACAATTACCAGCATAGCAATAGATACAATGCCCCTCTCTGGATAGTATTGGGAGTAAAATACCAGTAGTTCCGTGGGTATCGTAAACTGTTTGCCCTCGATATACGCAAAGACCGCTGATCAGTGGAGATGATACTCGGAACACATATCTGCATGTGTAATAATAACGCTAATTTATGTGGAGTGGATTCATGAAATCCAGTTGGTTTTTCCTAGCAACAATGATGTTTCCCGCCATCGCATTCGCAAAGACACCAGCTATTTTGGGTAAACCCGTTAATGGCGGCGCTGTAATGCCCACAAAGCAACTCATCCGACCGGCGGGCCAGGTTGTGGAAATCGCAGGCCGTCCCATTGACATGGTGCTGTCGCGAGACGGACGCACCATCTACGTGAAAAACACGAATTCAGTTGTCGTCGTGAATGCATCTAGCCTGAAGGTCGAAAACACCTTAGCCTATCAAAGCGGAACGGCTTCGCCACATGGTATCGCCTTAAGCCATGACGGCCGAAAGCTGTATGTCACCACACAAAACAGGATTCACCAAGCAGCAGTTTCACGTAGTGGAAGTATTACTTGGGAACGCAGCATTGTCATACCTCAGCCTGCAATCAAGGGAGAAGCTGTTGCCTGCGGTCTAGCGATATCAAGTGATGATAAACAAGCCTATGTATGCCTATCAAGAAGCAACTCGCTGGCTGCGGTTGACTTAACTGAAGGTAAAGTGCTCTCCGAAATACCCGTCGGTGTCGCACCATATGACGTCGTGCTGACTAAAGACGGCCAGTCCGCATACGTGACAAACTGGGGCGGACGAAGAGCCAAAACCGGTGAACATACGCAGAAATCGTCGGGAACGGACATGCTCATTGATGATCGTGGGGTCGCAGTTAGCGGCACTGTCTCGGTTATCGACATCAAACAGCTTAAAGAGAGTGCGCAGATCGCTACAGGACTACACCCATCTGGGCTAGTGTTAAGCCCCGACAACAAGACTCTCTATGTAACTAATGCTAACTCAGATACTGTAAGTCTTATTGATACTAAAAGCCAAAAACAAACTGATGAGATTCAAGTTCGACCAGTCGCATCACTTCCATTTGGCAGTGCTCCAAACGCGTTAACCCTCAGTAAAGACGGAAGCAAGCTCTACGTCGCTAATGGCGGCAATAATGCCGTTGCAGACATCACCCTTCCCAACGAACGTATCAAAAAAGCAAAAATCAACGGATTTATACCCACCGGTTGGTATCCAGGATCAGTCATTACAGACGGCAACTATCTATATGTTGTGAATATCAAAGGTGTTGGATCGCGAGACAAACACCCCGATGTCAATGGATACTCGGTATATTGGACCTTGGGTTCACTGAATAAAGTGGCTCTGCCCGATGCTAAAACACTTGGCAAGTATACCGCTCAGGTGAAATCCGATGCGTTGATTCCACAAGCTTTAAGGGCTTTCGAAAAAGCACAAACCGGCAAGAAGCCCGTTCCTGTGCCCAGCCGAGTTGGTGAACCATCTACCATCCAACATGTGGTTTATATCATCAAAGAAAACCGCACATATGACCAGATGTTTGGCGATATGCCGCGCGGCAACAACGACCCCAGCTTATGCACTTTCGGCCGTAACGTCACACCCAATCATCATGCCATTGCCGATCAGTTTGTGCTGCTGGACAACTTCTATTGTAATGGTGTCGTCTCTGCAGAAGGTCACCAATGGGCGACACAGGGATACACCACTGAATATCTTGAAAAAGAAGCTGGCGGATGGCATCGCAGTTACCCATATGGCGACGACCCCTTAGCGGTAGCATCGTCAGGGTTCATCTGGGACAACGTATTGCTGCACAAACTATCCTTCCGTAACTATGGAGAAATGGGCTCAGGAATCTGTGAGACCAAAAACATGTCATATTCGGATATTCAAAATGTGTATTTGCACAAAACCGGAAGTGTCAAACTAGGCTCAACATACGACATGAAAGATATCGTGCGATACAGCTGCCCAGATTTCCCTGGTTGGAATATGAACATACCTGACATGGCACGATCAGAGTCTTTCATTCGCGAATTCAAAAAGTATGAGCGCAGCGGCACATGGCAGGATTTCGTGATCATCTATCTGCCAAATGACCATACCAACGGAACGGCTCCCGATTTACCTTCACCATCGGGTTACCTCGCAGCGAACGACTATGCTCTGGGGCAGATCATCGAGACGATCTCGAAAAGCAAGTTCTGGTCATCTACGTGCATCTTCGTTGTTGAAGATGACCCACAAAACGGGTTTGACCATGTTGACGGTCACCGCTCCATCTGCTTGGTCGTCAGCCCTTACACACGCAGAAATGCCGTTGTCAGCGAGTTCTACAACCAGACTTCGGTTCTGCATACTATGGAACTAATGCTGGGCCTTCCACCTATGAATCAACTGGACGCGAGTGCACCAGTCATGAAGGAATGCTTTACCGATAAGCCTGACTTACGACCATATACATGCTTGCCAAGCAATCTGCCATTGGATCAAATGACACCTAAAGCGTCGCAGCTATCAGGCGCACAACTTCAAATGGCCAAGCAGACCCAAAGTATGCGGTTTGATCTACCCGACAAAATCGACGACGACACACTGAACCGCATCATCTGGCATTCGGTTAAAGGAACCGACACAACCTACCCCATCAGCTACGCAGGAGCTCATGGTAAGGGTTTAAAAGCACTTAACCTGTCACTTGGCGGTGACAATGATGATGACGACGACTAACTAGTCATCAACCTTGTATCTTGCCTGTTCTACAGCGAACAGGCAAGATACCGCCAACTGCGGTAGGACGCAATCAACCTACGGATATGTCTACGTGCATTGATACATTCCCCACGTTTGATCGCATCTCGGACAATACCAAAGATCAAAGCCAATGCACCCTCCTAAATAGCACTTACCTTCTGCTGCTTTTTTATACTGCCTTTCAGTTGGAAACCCATATTCAATGGGCACTATCGCCTCTGAATGACATTTAGGACACGACATATATCTGCCTTTATGATCGGATTCAATCCACAGAAGCACGCCTAACAAACGCACTGGCGATACAGGGTAATTCGCCATTTCAGGCAGAGAGCCTAATTGATGGATTTGGCGTTGACACCTCAACAACATGTCACGAAACAACCGAATATTGCGAGTGACAATAGAGGTCTTGCCTGAATTTTGAGGCAGCATTGCATCATCATCGCGATAGCGACTCGTAAATGCACGAATTGCATCATCGCAGATCGGTATCAATAATGGGCGTTTCTTGTGCAGTATTCGTGTTGCATCCACTATCCCAACACCATGTATCTGTTTAAAGACCGCAAGTAATGCCTCAAGCTCCTCCCAAGGAACCTGTTTGTCTGTTAAAGACACATTGCAAGGAATCTTTGATAGCGCTTGCTCAATCTGCTGCTTGCATGGCAAAATGTTCCGCACTTTCGCAGCACTGTTCGCTCTAGATTTCGACACGACGGCCAGCAAGATGTCGTTGATGGTCATAATGGAGTCCGTGAGTATACTAGCTCCGTCATACACTTCATATTCAGCCTGCATAAACCGCAGCAATTTGCGCTCAGCATCCACGATTCTATAGTTCTGTAACAGTTGAATGTCCATTTGGTAGTCCCCCAAATTGTATGACCGCAAGATATTCCATGGAGCTTATAGATTAAACAGCTATGACACGACAGATGGCCTTTAACGCTTCATCAACGCAAACACGCCCCATCCTAGGTATTCGCGCGTGTAAGTCGCGTAACGCACTGGTTCCGATGATAGGTTGGCTCGTATCCCATTCACAAACTCGTCCTCTGGGTTGGCTTCCAGCCATTTGCGCATGGTCAGCCATTTCGCCGCTTCATACCTATCCCAGCCCTCTTGATCAGCCAACACCATCTCTACGACATCATAGCCTAGTTGGTTGAATGACTCCAGAAGAGTTGGAAGCACATAGAAGTCGGAGATTGCATTGGCTAAACAACCCTTAGCGGCATCTTCTGTCGGTGGCAACAACCGCCAATAGGGTTCACCGATGAGGATGATACCTCCATCGTTAAGGCTCTGCGACAATAGCTCGATGGTGCCTGCTACCCCACCCCCAATCCATGTTGCGCCAACACATGCGGCCAAATCGACTTTCTGGTCAGTCACATAGCCAGAAGCATCACTGTGTATGAAAGTGAGTTTGTCCGCCACACCCAGCTCATCGGCTCGCATCTCTGCTTGTGCCGAAAAGAGTTGGCTCATATCTACACCTGTGCCGATTATGCCGTAGTCACGTGCCCAGGTACACAGCATCTCCCCTGAGCCGCTGCCTAAGTCCAGAATCCGAGTTCCCGGTTCCAGCCGCAAGACAGCTCCCAGAGTGGCAAGTTTTTCGGGAGTAAACGGGTTGTGAATCCGGTGTGCACTTTCGGTGATGTTAAAGATACGCGGAATGTCCATACGAGCAGTTCTCCTTGTGCATACAATGCCATACATGACGACTTGGCAGAAAGGTGTATCATGAGCTCCGAAGAGTAATAAGAGCGATTGTCTATATCATACCCGCTTCTAGCCGATATCCGACGCATCACAACATTTAGGTCTATTCGTTTGTTGGTAGTTGGCATCTCCATATGGTTAGGTTATAAGGTGAAAACTCCGCCAGCGAAGCCAGTGAGGTCGAAAGGAGTGATATGGACGTCTCATTATACTTTATCTGGTGAGCTAGTATCGAAATCGCTATTGACACAGGCGGTGTTGTTCAGCGGCCAGTTCTCTGGCAATACTAATCGAAGTACACTACAATTGCGTCAGACTGCACCTGTGCCTGGATTATTTGTGTCCCACCCTGTTGTAGGTACAGCTCTGGCTGCAACTGGCTCACAGTTTGTCAGCATTGAGGAGATAGACATGATGACTAAATGGCATGTGCCGTTTGTTGCGGCAACTTTATTCAGCTTATGCACCAGCACTAATACATTCGCCCAATCACCATTTGACCCGGTTAAAGACGACCCCAAACTTCCACGCGTGCTGCTCATTGGCGATTCCATATCTATTGGCTATACGGTACCCGTGCAGCAGTTGCTCAAGGGCAAGTCCAATGTGCATCGCATCCCCGTTAACGGTCAGTATTCGGCTTATGGCCTTGAGAACCTAAAAGAGTGGCTCGGTAAAGATAAGTGGGATGTCATTCACTTCAACTGGGGCATATGGGACACCCATTTACTCGACAGCAACGGTGAGATACTATCTAACGAAGAGGAAGCGATCAAGCCGGGTAAAATCAGAACAACTATCGCCGAGTATCAGAAAAACCTCAACAAGATCATCGACATACTGGAGCCCACCGGTGCAAAACTGATATGGGCAAACTCAACGCCCATCACCACCAGAAAAGGCGATCACGCCCTAAGCATCGCCAAATACAATAAAGCTGCTGCCAAGGTTATGAACCTGAGGCGTGTTGCGGTCGATGATCTCAACGGCCTGATTACTCCCCATTTAGGCGAAATGCAAGATGCTGATGGCTGCCATTTTTCCGATCAAGGCTATGACTATCTCGGCAAGCAGGTAGCGAAACACATCCTGGCTGCTCTCAATACAGGGAAAGGCCAGTCCACCTTAACCTGGGATGCAGAACAAACCGGCAAGGAGATCCTCGAGGGCAGAGATGTGCTGCGTTTCGAGCATGAATGCCTTTATGAGTGGGGCTATAGTCAAAAGGAACGGCAGTATTTCTTTGTTGTTGAACCTAAGGTCAAGGACAATGGACCTCTGATGGTCTGTTTGCATAGCGCCGGAGGAAACGGGCAGAGTGAGATGCCCGCAAACGTCAAGAGGATTGCTGATGCAGGTGATGATTTCACTGGGCTTGTGTTAAACTCCGGTCCCGATTCCGAATGGTGGTGGGGTGCAGATGAGATCAAAGCCCACCCAGACAAATACAAAGATTCACTTACTCCAGTCGAGAATCGTATACTTGCGACCATTGAATGGGTGGTTCGGAAGTACAATATCGACCGAAACCGCATTTACCTAAGAGGCATCTCAATGGGCGGAAGCGGAACGCTGGGAATCGGCATGTCTCACGGTGATATCTTTGCGGCGCTGTTAGCTGGAGTTCCCGCAGGAACACAACATGCAGCCTATCGGCTCAATAACAGCAAGGAGCTGAAAAGCCGCATTGGCAGAGCGAATGATGTTCCTCCAGTGTTTGTGTTCTTCTCTCAGAAAGACCAGTGGTCAGAGACTATGGAACCCTGGCTGGACTTGGTGCACCGCAGCAAGCTTGGTGTTGTGGCTGCATGGGGGCCTTGGGGACACGAAAACCACTACGAGATGACAAATCCGGCAGCTTATGAGTTCCCTTGGTTATCCATCAGAAAAGAAAAATCCTATACCTGATGCAGATTTTGCTGGAACAGACAGATG
>CAZFLA010000160.1:0-635 GCA_964519405.1 uncultured bacterium | reverse complement strand
AAAGAAAAATCCTATCCATCTTTCAGCAATGCTTCATCAGATGAGAAATACCCGGGGTTCCAGTCGGACGCGGCAGATCAGAATGGCCAGTCGAACGCTTACTTCAGGTGGAACGTATTGGATGACCAGGCGGATAAGTTTGCACTCGAGCTGAGACTAGTCCAAAGCGGTGAGCTTAGCGGCTCGGTCACAATCCCAAAGGAAGTGACCACAGACGTCACATTGCGCAGGCTGCAGCACTTTGGTGTTAGTGCCGGCATGTCCTACAGATACAGTATTGACCAGGCAGGCCATTTGGTGAAGTTCGGCCACGTGGTGGCAGATGATCAGGCATTGCTGACAATCCCTAAATTGAAGGTTACCGCCAAGCCGATCACTGTATACATATCTAGCCAGTCTTCTCGCTAGTTAGGTCGTCAACCGGAATCGAAAACTGACCCGCCATCGAGGTTGTGTATTGCCCCACACCCGATGGTGGGTCGTATTATTTTGATGCCGATGTCACCTACTAAAAAGCAAAAATCCCGCCAGCGAAGCTGGTGGGATAGTAAGGTATAAAAATATAAATATGGAATAATATTGGCTCCGCCTAGTAGACGCATTCTGTAACCATAAAATAGAGTTTAGCGTCAACC
>CAZFLA010000159.1:0-7820 GCA_964519405.1 uncultured bacterium | reverse complement strand
CACTGTCACCCATCGCTGATCAGTACCGGCCCGCGTTCCGGCGGGCGTTGGGATGGCTGCCTGCAGCGGTCCACACCACCGGTTGAACAACAACACTGTGTGGGTGGCTAAACCCGCGGTAGCGTGGCTGTTTTGTTATTGACTCTAGCGAGCATGAATGGCAATCAGCAATTATTCAGCAGTTTTTAGTTAATTTTCGATGATTTTTGCATGATTTATGCTTAAATCGTTGGAAAACTGGCAAATCTATTAAGTAATTATTCGATAGAAATCAGTAATTAATTGGTGAGGCGCGAAACCCATACATGCTCTAAGCGTTCTTAACATAAACAGAGGTCAAACAGCACATGCGTTTCTACGTAGATGACTACAAATGGGCGAAACAGACGGGTGACGATGACGGTGTGCCGTTGCGCATGGCGATCGCGCAGGCAGTGGCCAGCGGAAAGCCGTCGGAGGTGATTCTGGGTGCCGGATGCTATTACGTGGCACCCAAATTCGGCGACGGCGACTTCGAAGTTGGCTCGCTGTTCATCCGCGATGCGGCGAATATCACATTCCGGGGATCGGGAGCGTCAACCAAGCTGATTTTCACCAATCCGCTGGCTGGCGGTGTGGCCTTTGAACGCTGCAGAAACGTTCGTATCGCCGATCTGCAGATCGATTGGGATCCGCAGCCTTATGCTTTTGGTCATATATGCCAAGTAGATACTAAAACTGATACCTACGACCTGGAACTTGACGAAGCTTCGATGGATTTCAACCATGAGGCATTTCGTAAGGCTCGCTTGCAGTTCGCCATGACGGTGAAGCGCGATGACGCGTATGGAGTAACCCGCTACGGCCCTGGGGTGATTCAAAATGTGAAGTTGACCAGCTTGGGCGGCCGCAGATGGCGGGTGAGCAAGCTCAGCGATGTCCCGGAGTGGTTTCGGGCGACACTCACCGTTGGGTCGGGGTATGTGCATCTCGCAAGGTCATTTTCTGGCTCTGGGGTGTGTTTCTCGCAGTGTCGTGATGCGGTTGCCGAACGCGTGACAATACTATCATCACCGGCTCTGGCTTTTTACCCGACGAACAACGAGGGGCGTATACGCTATACTTCATGCCGTGTTCGCCCTGCAGAAGATCGGTTGCTTTCGACAAATGCCGATGGGGTGCATGCACCCGGCAACCGCGGCGAACTCATTGTTGAGAACTGTTCATTTGAGGGTATGGCCGATGATGCCATCAACATGAGGGGCACTACACTGATGGTTTCAAAGGTATTGTCACCTTCGGAAGTGTTGGTGACGCGCTTGAACTACCCGATGCGGCCTGGTATGAAGCTGGTGATATACGACGGAGTAAGCTTGAAGGAACGCGCCAGGGTAACGGTAAAATCGGCTGCTCCAACCGCGGAGCAGACACGCATCGAGTTTGATCAAGCGGTGGAGTGTATGAAAGGCGGCAGCTCATTTGCTGACGCTGATAGGATTTATAACCTGCCGACTGTGCCTGCGCCGTTTGTGGTTCGCAACTGCCGGTTTTTAGCGTTTCGAGGCCGCGGGATACTCGCCAGTTCTGTCGGTGGGGTGATTGAAAACAATCTCTTTGAAAACAACGAAGGTTGGGGTATCGATCTTGGCTTCGGCGAACGCATTTGGGGTGAGGGGCCGGCTCCGCAGAATCTGCTCATCGCGGGTAACCGGTTTGTGGGCAGAGCAGGATATCTGGCATCCATCACCGCTCGCGTCAGTGCGGCCGAAGCTATTGATGCAGAGGAAAACCGCGGCCGGTTGCTGATGCGCAACATCACCATACAATCTAATAGCTTCATCAACCTGACGGCTCCGGCAATTCAACTCCGCGGGGTAGATGGGGTTAATATCGACAACAATACGGTCACCGGTGATGCCTCCCGATCGCGCGGGTCACATTCTTTCTTTGCTGGAGCGGCTTTGGCTGTCGACATTGATTCCTGCCAGAATGTTGAGGTCACTAAGCTTAATGTTGATGACAAGCTTTACCGGTATGACATGCGTATTGGGGCCTTAGTTCCCGGCGGAGTAAAAGGCTGCAAGATATCTGCCAAGGTTTCGCGTGTGAAGGATGAGCGCAGCGGCGAATCGCCGGTGACCATGGGAGCCATCCGATGGGACGCGTGGTTTACCGATCCGTATAACCCGTATGCCGATAACTTGGCGGACAAGCGATGGCATAACCGACTGCCATTTTATGCCAAACTGTCTGCCGATGGCAGGCCATTGATATATGGTGACACGCAGCAGGTGGTCGATAAGGAGATCGCCTACGCAAAACAGGGCGGAATCGACTATTTCATCTACCCGTTTCAGTATCCTGACGTTCGTGATGACGGCTTTCGGCACGACAAAATGAACAATGCTCTCAACCTCTACCTCGGCAGCAAACATAACGCTGATGTGCATTTCTGTATGTTGGTTAGCCCTGGTCATGAATACTTGCTGCACAAAACTGATCCGCGAGATCCGAACTGCAAGCGCATCGATGAGCTGATTGCTTTGATGAAGCATCCTAGTTACCAAAAAGTGTGCGGAGACCGTCCGATTATCTACCTGATGTTCTGGAATCCTGGTGAGCAGTTGGGCGGAGGATCACAGGTATCATTCTTTGTCACTAAAGAGAATGGACGCGGTTGGTTGGATGCCCTGCGTGTGCGGGTTCAGCAGGCTGGACTGCCAAACCCATATCTGGTGGTGTTAGCTCAGTCACCCACAGGAGCTGCTGCGATTGCCGCTGATGGTGGTTTAGACGCCATCAGCGCCTACACAAGCTGGGGCGGTACCGACTATGCGAGCATGTGTGTTGCTCAGCAGAGATTCTGGGATGCCATGAAAGCGACAGGCGCGAAGGTAATACCGAACCTCAATGCAGGTTGGGGCGGCCCTCGCGATGGCTCTGGCGACAAGCTGCAGCCCAAACCCGGCGAAATCGGCGCACACCTCAGCAACGCGTTGTCGTGGATCGACCAGAACCTGCAAGTCACCGAGGCGAAGACGCTGATATGGTATGCCTGGAACGAAATTGATGAAGGCGGTTGGCTTGTGCCCGATATGGGCAGGGGTGCAGAGAAGCTGAACGAAACCGGCAAGGTGGTGCGTTCCTACCGCAAACGCTAAGTATTAAGCACCGCATCAGCGCTAACCGACGGCTGATGCGGTGCGTGGGAACTGCCTCCAGCTGCGATTAAGCGGGTTTGATCCGCTGCCGCCAGTCACCCTGCCAGTGCCGTGTGACACCAAGCTGGTCTGTGAAGCGCACATGCACGTGCTGCCCCTCTGCTTTTGCGAACTGATCAGGAAGCTGCCATGCGTCGAGGTAGTATGAACGGCCATTTTTCAGTTTGATGCGCCATTCCGGCGATTTCTTGCCGTTCATCTCCACCCACACAACAATCGTGGATGGCTGACTGTCAGTTGCCGGCCAGCCGGCCCACATCTCTAACCATGGCTTGCCCTTAAACTGCCGGATTTTACCCATGATAATCGGCTTTTGATCGTAGCGGTCGCCATCGGTTTTGTTTTGAGCAACCATTGGCAGATCAAACCAACACCATTTGAATGGCCCGCTGTGTATGGGGTCAAGAACGCTGTATCTATGTGCAGCCTTGACGAGGAACTCAACTGCGCCGTGTGCGTTATACTTCCAGGCGTTGGTGAAGTCGGAACCAGGCGTGCCGGGCAGGGTATTGAACTCCGAAGCCCACATCACCAAATGGTCGGCAGCAAACAACGACATCCCGCAGACCATGTCTAGCTGCCAGCTAGGCAATGGCCGGTCGTTCTGTTGTATGCCCGAGACACCTTCGTTGCTGATGCGTGTCCATGCACCAACGAGCGAGTTGTTGAGGTGCGCTCGCTTCTGGCGGCTGTCTTCAGGGTATCCGCCTGCTATCCAGTGGTGCATTAGATACAGCCGCGTTGCTTGAACGTATAGGTCCTGCAGGCAGTGTTCGGCTTCACCCGGTTCCAGGGTGATTGGTTGTCCATACACCTTGGTGGATGTGAGCTCACTGAACTGCGGGACACCGTCCTTTAACAGCAATTTGCCCTTGGCATCTCTCTTGTATAACGGCTCCTCGCCCCACACCGCTCGGATGTATCCGTCGGTAGACAACACGCCATGGAAGTCATTCACCGTTTTGATGGTAGGGTCGTTATCGTGAAAACAATCATGGCTCGCTTGAAGGTATTCGGGTAAGCCGTGCCCACCTTCCCGAGCCGATGTATAAAGCACACCCACCTCAAATGTGTATTGGCCGTAGGTTATGGGGCACACCCTGATACCGGCACCGCGCAGGGCTGCTTGTGCGTAACCCTCATATAACCATCCGAAACACTGGCGCTGGTAATCCCATCCGCCTGTGGCTTCAATATCAAAACAAGGATACATTACGCCTTTGCGCTGATAGTCGGTTGGTATACGTTCCTGCTCCCATGCTCTTGCACCTAATGTCAGAAATGCTTCGCGGTGGGGCGAAAAGAGATGCTCTTTGTGGAATTTGCGCAGCGGGGCTATTCTATCATCATTCGGGTTTTGTTTTTCCAGCTCGTTAGCCAAAGCCTCCGCATGACCCCAGAAGAAGGGATCACCCATGAGGTAGTGCTTTTGAGTATAGGGCAGATTCCGTAAGTCGGTTGGTGCCGTGCCCACACGGAAGTTCGGCATGGCCGATATACTAGTAATCCCTCGCGTAAAGTGTTGGTTGGCGGACCAACTGTTATACCAAGGTCCAGATACATGGATTTTGCGGTCTTGCAGTGTGAATTTCGGAAATCTGGTGAACAAGGCTACGCCTTGGGCTGTCTGTTCGGCGAATGGGTAGTCAATGCCATATTCGGATGGCGATGACTTCGGGGTGAACTTTAGTGACGGGGCAGGAGTGGTAACCCAACTGTGTCCAAGGTAGTCTTTGTTAATCATTTATGGCTCCAGATAATGAGTATCGATGAAACTGTGCCGATAACATTATGACTGCACACTTACAATACTGGTTTCACCGTTCTGCTTTGTATTTACATGCGTGCGATGTTTGGTATATTGGTACCAACAAATCTATAGACCCAGGAGATTCGAATGCCTAATAAGCCATCAAGCAATGTGATCAAGCTGCAGAAGATGTCAGGCAGCTCTGGCAATAGTAAAACTACCCCGATTGTATGGGATTTTGAAGACGGCACAATGCAGGGCTGGAAGATTGTGATCGGCAAACTCGCTCATCCGATATCTAGCTGCGTAAACGCGCGGAACGTACCCAATACCCCCTTCCCGCGCCAGGGCAAATACCACCTAAGCACCCTAGATACCGACGACCTCGGTGGATATGATGATGACCAAACAGCAGTAGTGATATCGCCTGTTTTCGATGCTCATACAGGTATCATCCGGCTGCTGGTAGGCGGTGGTGTGGCGACATCCACATACGTGGCTCTGTGCAATATGCAGGGTGAGGAGCTGCGCACAGCACGCGGACGAAATGAAGAGAAGCTGTATGAAGTGATTTGGGACGTTAATGAGCTTAAAAACACCCCGCTGTTCATCAAAATGGTAGACATGGCGAAAGGCTCATGGTCGCACATACACGTTGACGATGTGCACATTAACGGCGTATTACGCCCTGAGCTATCTGCCAAAGCTGAGAGCTTGGTTAAGCAGCAGTGGGATCAATCGCGCAAGCTGCTGGCTGAGGAAGTAAAATACCGTGCAGCTCTACGGAAGGACAATGCCGACCCTGCGAAGCTGCTGGCGACGGGCACACAACGTGTGTATACCGACAGGAATCTTGCAGCGATCAGTGTGCCTTTGGGTGGTATCGGCTCAGGATGCATTCAGATGACCGGCAATGCCGAGCGTATTTACCAAACATTCAACAACTTTAGCTACAACCGTGTAGGTAATAGCTTCTTTGGGTTAGCCCTTAACTCGGGTGGCACCACGCATCTGCGTGCTTTACAGAGCCATTCTGAAGGCGCCTTCGCCGGTTGGGCGCCGGCTAGCTTCCGCGGTGAGTATCCATGGTGCGAATGGCAGTTTACCGATAAAGAGATCCCCGTTAAGGTGTGCATGAACGCCTACAGTCCGTTCATCCCCGGTAACTTGCGGGACTCTAGTAACCCGGTAGTAATCTATAAAATCACCATCACTAACTCCGACAGTAAGCCACACCAGATGCGTTTATTGGGGCTGCACAGAAACCCTGTAGGGCAAAAAGACAGTGTAGCGCCTGTGGGTCGTGAAGATGCTGCCTACGGTTCAAACACAAACCAGATTGTTCACGGCAAAACACAAACTAGCTTAGTGATGTCGGGGCCTTTAGGCAATATGAGCCTATCGGTGAACAGCGAAGCTTCTGGCAACGCGAACCTCGGCGACAACGCCGAGTTGGCGCACCCGATGAAGGAGCTTGGCAAACACGGACCCACACCCACTGGACAAACGGCAGATGGCGCACTTGAGGTTGTGATCAATCTGAAAGTCGGCGAGTCGAAGAGCGTGGTGTTTGCACTCAGTTGGTATTTCCCGGGTGCAGTGAACGGCAATCCTGTTCGAGCAAGCCGCTGGACTTTTGATGGCAACTTCTACGAAACCAAGTGGCGCAACAGCCAGCAGGTATCGGAATGGGCTTTGAGCAAGGCCGACTATCTTGAAAAGGAGACAAGACTGTATCATGACACGCTCTATTCCAGTAATCTGCCTCGATATATCCTAGATAGGGCAAGCTCGCAATTGGCGATACTGGTCAGTAAAACATGCTTCTGGAGCCGCGGTGGCTTCTTTGGCATGTGGGAAGGCTGTTGTGAAAGCGGCACTGGATGCTGCGAGGGAAACTGTCTGCATGTATGGCATTATGCCCAGGGTCATGCTTGGCTTTTCCCTGAACTCGGCCGCATGATGCGGGTTCAGGAGTTTGCGAACATCAAACCAGATGGTATGCTGCCTCACCGCATTGCGGAAGGTCATGCTCCAGCCGCGGACGGCTTGTTTGGATGCATCCTGGGTGCGTATAGAGAGCACTTACTGAGCGTAAATGACACCTGGGTGAAGAATAACTGGCCAAAGTTCAAGCCAGCCATGGAATGGGCCATACGCACATGGGATCCAGATGAAGACGGATTCATGAGCGGCGACCAATGGAACACCCTGGACAGTGCCTTGGGCGGATGCAGCAGTTGGATAGGGTCACTCTACTTGGCAGCGTTAAGGGCATGCCAAAATATGAGCCATATCTGCGGCGATAACTCGGCATCGACGCGGTACGAGGCTATATTCCGAAGGGGTTATACCAAGCAAGGCGACCTGTTGTTCAATGGTGAATACTACTTGCAGATACCTGGTACGGAACCTCGAAGCGACTACAATGACGGCAGCAGTATCGACCAGGTGTTGGGGCAGTGGTGGGCGGACCTGCTTCATCTAGGTGATGTATATCCGCGGGCAAAAGTCAAAAAGGCTGTTCGGGCCATCTATAAATATAACTTCCATCCTGTGATGGGTGACCGTGTTCAGGCACCTCGTAAGTTCGTTGCGGATTTCGACGGCGGAACGCAGATGGTTGTCTGGCCGAAAAACAACCCTCCCAAGCAGACAATTCCATATGCAAGTGAGTGTATGACCGGGTTTGAATATGGTGCTGCAGCTGCACTGGTGCAGAACGGCTATATCGAACAAGGATACCGCATAGTGAAGGCGATTGCCGATCGGTATGATGGTTACATGCGAAAAGACCTGACCGGTGGAAATACAGCTAGCTGGGGATACAGCGGAAACCCATTCGGCGATGATGAATGCGGTAAGTTCTA
>CAZFLA010000158.1:0-7829 GCA_964519405.1 uncultured bacterium | reverse complement strand
CAATCGAAATTCTTGTCAGTGCTGCTTCAAGTTAAGGCGCTTACCATAGAGCCGCCGGGCATATTTCAACAGAAGCTTGTTGATGAGTGTGCATCGGCTGGGGTTGCTGTGGTGTTCGTGCCAGAGCTGCCAAAGACGAGGGTGTGTGGGGCAACATGTTGGTTGAATCCCAACAAGGCGCTCATACAACTCAGCCTCAGATACAAGACCAATGATCATTTATGGTTCACGTTCTTTCACGAAGCAGGTCATATCTACAAGCATGGTAAGCGCGATGTATTCATTGAGTCGAGTTATGATGGTATCTGTACTAAGGAAACCGAAGCGGACGAATTTGCGACGAATATTTTAATACCTCGTTCTGAGTACGATCTGTTTGTTACTTCTGGGTCTTTGAGTGAAAATCGCATTACCGAGTTTGCTGAGAAGATCGGTATCGCACCTGGCATAGTGGTCGGAAGGTTGCAGCACGAGAAAAGACTCCCTCATAACTTCCATAACAACTTGAAACAGCGATATATGTGGACGAGCGAGTAGCATCATAGCCGTTCACGCACCTACACCGCCATCACTGCGGATCGTCCCACACATAGGCGACGACTTTCAGCATCTGACCGTGCAGGTCAATCGTCAGGTGTTTATACTCGCTTCCGCCTAGCTTTTCGTAGAAGCGCCGATGGGGATTATCTGACAGTGCCCAGATAATCAGTGTGTTTACTTTCAAACCCGTTAACCAAGCCCGAACCGCATTAAAAAGCTGCCTACCAACCCCCATGCGCTGGCATGAATGCAGCACATAGATGGCGTATATCTCCTGCGGAACTGCTCCTCTGCACGCTGAGATGGTCCTGCTTGAGCGTAACCCATGATGTCTCCTGCATCGTCTACAGCAACCATGGTGATACCTTCGTCAAGCAGTCGTGTGTGCCAGCTCTCACGGCATCGTTCGTATGACATGCTGTCCAGATACTGCTGATCGACGATGCCGGTGTAGGCGCTGCGCCAGGTGTCTACGGTGATGACCGCGAGCTGGTTGATGTCAGCCTGTTGTGCTGGGCGGATATGCATTAGGTATGAGCTCCGAAATCCTCGTATATGCTCATAATACACTGGTCATCGCATTCACAAAGAGCTGCGATATCATGTAGAAAGATGATAAACCTTGTAACCTTATAGGAGACGACTTATTACTCAACGAGTTACCCGTATAACAGCTACGCCTCCTTAACATACCTACCGAGATCCTGGAATACATAAACGGGTATATTATTGATGTAACCCACGCCTGATATAAACGTTACCAATTAATTGTTTATTCTATCAACTGGTAGTGGTCAAAATGCTGTTATTGATATTGAAACATTGAAGAGGGCATTCCTATGTTTAAACAGGCAACAGAATCCGACCGTAAAAGGATATACAATGAGATAATTGTTCTGTCTCGTTCATCACGTTCATTTTATGCACTAGTGGCGATATCAACTATTATTGCAACATACGGATTGCTTGCGAACAGTGTAGCCACAGTTATCGGAGCTATGCTTGTTGCTCCGCTCATGGGACCCATATTTGGCGTGGCTCTTAGCATTTGTTCTGGCGATAGGCAGTTATTAAAAACATCACTTACTTCCGAAATAAAAGGAATGTTGTTGTCAGTTGGTATTGCTGCAGTTATTGGCCTCATTCCGCTCCGGGCCGATTTTGGATCTGAAATCCTTGCAAGGATACATCCCACATTATATGATATTATCGTTGCCATAGCTTGTGGAATTGCAGGCGCCTATGCTATCACCAACGATCGCTTAAGCCCTGCATTACCAGGTGTTGCCATATCAACTTCACTGGTACCTCCGCTTGCAACAAGCGGTTTGTGTTTAAGTGCTCAACGGTATGACGATGCTATAGGTGCTTTATTATTATTTGCTGCAAACTTTCTAGCGATTGAACTAGCTGCTGCCGTGGTCTTTATTGTCTTTGGCATCAGTCATCTTGAAATGCCGAAATACGGTCATCTCATCGAGTTTGGCCGCCGGTTTAACCTTAGTATATTAGCATTATTTGGGATATCAGTATTATTAACTCAGACTTTAGTGACTACAATTCACAACGACAAGCTATCTAGTCAAATTCAAAAGGAACTTTCTTCTCAGTTGCGATCTATTATAGGTGCTCAGTTGTCATCTTTTTCGGTGAACAAACATGGCGAAGAAGTTGGTGTCGTGGCTATCGTTCTAACGCCTCATGAAATAGAACCAGTCGTGGTTGACCAACTGGAAACTATACTACGTAAAAATGTTCAACCTAATATAAGACTAGTTATACGGTCATTGATATCATCTGATGCTGATCGGCGAGGTGCTGTATTCATAGCCGATTCCGAGCGAGAAAGACAGACGGTTGTTTACCAACAAACTTTGTTTTTAACAAAAGCAACAGAAACATTAAATAACGAATTGCTGACGGTTCCTGGTGCTTATCTTGTTGATTTGCGTAGAGACGATCAAAAAAACCATACATTGTTGACTGCTGTGGTTCGAACTCCAGAAGCGATTAATCCGCAATTAGTAGAACAATTTCAGAATGAGTTATCTAATTCTTTGAAGCGAAAAGTATACCTAATCATGAGGTGTGTGTTAACCAAAGATATTGACGCTCAAGGCATTTTGTATGATAACCAGTCGCCAAAAATGAACAGCGTAAACCAAGCTTTAGGTAACCGTTTGACAGCAGCTATACGAAACCAACTCGCCGGAGTTGATCCACGGGCAAGATTAGCATCATTAAGGTACGGCCGAATTAGCAATCATCTGCAAATACTGGCGACTGTACAATCGCCAGAAATCGTTACGCCAAGTGAAACGAAATTGATAGAGAACAATCTTCGTAAATATGTCGATAAGTCCAGTCTGCTTATATTAAGATCCGAAGTAGGAAGCGATACATTCCATGGTGGGTATTTATCAAACTTCGATGGGGGAAGGCTTTCCAATGAAGTCGCGTTATGAGTTGTTTACCATGTCTTCGTCCCATACATAGGCTACGACCTTCAGCATCTGACCGTGCAGGTCAATCGTCAGGTGTTTATACTCGGTTCCGCCTAGCTTGTCGTAGAAGGATCGATAGGGGTTATCTGACAGTGCCCAGATAATCAGTGTGTTTACTCCCAAGCTGGTTAACCAAGCCCGAACCGCATGAAAAGCTGCCTACCAACCCCCATGCGCTGGCATGCTGGCAGCACGTAAATAGCGTATATCTCCTGCGGATACTGCTCCTCTGCACGCTGAGATGGTCCTGCTTGAGCGTAACCCATGATGTTTCCTGCATCGTCTACAGCAACCATGGTGATACCCTCGTCAAGCAGTCGAGAGCGCCAACTCCCACGGTATCGTTCGTATGACATGCTGTCCAGATATTGCTGATCGACGATGCCGGCGTAGGCGCTGCGCCAGGTGTCCACGGTGATGACCGCGAGCTGGTTGATGTCAGCTTGTTGTGCTGGGCGGATATGCATTAGGTATGAGCTCCGAAATCCTCGTATATGCTCATAATACACTGGTCATCGCATTCACAAAGAGCTGCGATATCATGTAGAAAGATGATAAACCTTGTAACCTTATAGGAGACGACTATGAATACTAATATAGATATCACGCCGTTAGCGGAGCGGGCCAGGCAAGCCGGACGCGAGCTATCGCAGCTTTCGGGGAAGGTGCGACGAACAGCCATCAAGGCGATGGGGCAAGCGTTGAGCGATAACCGTGCGATCATCAAGCACGCTAACGCTGAGGATGTTGAGGCTGCGCGTCAAAATGGGTTGGAAGGTCCGTTGCTCAAGCGGTTGGAGCTGAACGATAAAGCCTTTGACTATATGGCCAAACGCCTCATGGAGTTGTCGAACCTTCCAGATCCGTTAGGTATTATCTCCAAAGGGCATACCCGACCAAGCGGACTTCGCGTTCATCGGGTGAGCGTGCCGCTGGGTGTGATTGGCATCATCTACGAAAGCCGGCCTAACGTCACCACGGATGCTGCAAGCGTGTGTGTTTACAGCGGCAACGCGGTGATTTTAAGAGGCGGCAGTGAAGCTCTCCGCAGCAACATTCTGCTTGCCGACACCATGGCGGAGGCTGCAGCATCGTGCGGGGTGCCCCGCGATGCCATACAGGTTATCCGCACTCCCGACCGTGCTGCGGTGGGTCAGCTTCTGCGCATGAAGGGGTTAGTCGACGTCATCATCCCGCGCGGTGGAAAATCACTCATCAAGCGGGTTTCCGAGGAAAGCCTGATCCCCGTGATCAAGCATTATGATGGTATCTGCCACCAATATGTCGCTGCTGATGCCGACATCGATATGGCCATCAAACTCATTGTCAACAGTAAGCTGGAGAAGGTGGAAGTGTGCAACGCTCTGGAGACGCTTCTTGTCGACTCTGCGATTGCTCCTACCGCGCTGCCAGCCATTGCTAAGGCTTTGACCAGTCGTGGGGTGGAGCTGCGCGGCTGCGAACGGGCTAGGCAGATCGTGCCGATGAATGCGGCTACTGATGAAGATTGGGTGACTGAATACCTCGCGCCGATTTTAAGCATACGCGTTTTGGATGGTCTTGATGAGGCCGCGGCACACATCAATACCTACGGCAGCGGTCATACCGACGGTATCATCACCAACAGCATGAGCGTGGCTAATCGGTTCTGCATGGCCGTTGACAGTGCAAGCGTGTTGGTAAATGCCAGCACGCGCTTATCGGGTGGGGGCGATTACGGTATGGGTGCGGTTGTGGGCATCAGCACCGATAAACTGCATGCCCGCGGCCCCGTCGGCCCAGAGGAGCTGACCTGTAATAAGTGGATTGCCATCGGCGAAGGGCATCTGCGGGAGTAGTCTCCGAAAACCCATGCGGCGCAAGCCCCACTAGATATTTGGGATTTAGATTTAAATCGCATTGTCGCGCATATTGGTAGACAAAAACGCTCTTGATCATACGTCTTGTATATGGAGATTCAAATAATGACTTCACAAGACGTAATGATAAACAGCAAACAAGGAGCCGTAGGATTGTATAGAGAGCTATCCGGTGATGCCATACTGGAAGCTATCTATGACGACTACGGTCGGATACTATACCGATATGCGCTGACATTGGTGGGCAGCACTGATGATGCCGAGGACATTGTTCAGGATGTGTTCGCTCATATGATGCTGAAAAGCAGCCTTCTGCGAAAGACCGAGAACCTCAAGGCCTATCTGTTCACCTCAACGCGCAATGCGGCCTATAACTTACTGCGCCTCAAGCAGAAAGATCACCGTCTGCACGAAGCCATTTACTCCAATCTTTGTCACACATCGGTTGATATTGTGAGCGATGACGAACTCGATGAGCTCAACTTGCGCAGATCGTTCCTCATCCTGCCCATTGAACAGCGTGAGGTGGTTCTGTTAAAGCTGTTTGAAGGCATGACCTTTAAGCAGATATCCCGCATGGTGGGTGTATCTGCCAATACAGTGGCAAGCCGTTACCGATATGCGATAGAGAAGCTTCGGCAGTCCATGGAGGATGACAACAATGGATGATCGCGAAGTTGAGGAACTGCTGCGTAAGGCGTGGAACCCTGCACCTTCGGCTGACCTGAAACAGAGAGCATTAAGGCAGTCCAGATTGCATCTGTCAAGTAGTCGGCCTGCGGCAATGTGGCGGACAAGATGGGAAACCGCTTTAGTGAGCTGCTTGTTGTTGATAATCGGCTTTTCCAAGATAGATGAAGGTATTCGTCAAACGCAACTGTCGGCGTTGATGGGCACCCGAACCGACGGAATCAACACCATGCTATGTAACGCGATGACGCCGGTGCGGTTACGGTATAGGATGGCCATGCGGAATTCGGCTTTAGGAGATAACTGGCTATTTCAAGCTATTGGAGATGAACTCGATGAACCCTGCTCAAAACAGTAATGAGTCACCGAAACGCGGCGGTTTAGTCCGCATGGTTTATTTCTTTGGCAGGCTGGTGAAGCGAATATGGCTTCCGGTCATTGCAGTGCTTATGATCATGGCAGTGTATGGTCTGAGCGGAATGATCATCGGCCATCGATATAGTTACGCGCTAAGGAAGTTGAAAGCTCAGGGGCAACCTATATCTATAACAGACCTTAAACCACCGCATATTCCAGACGAACAAAACGGCGCTGTGTTATATGAAAAAGCTTTTAGGATCATCAAAGACTACTATACAGTGCCGTCCAAAGGGATCGGCAAAGCATTCAACATGCCAGGCATGAGGAATGCTCCCGATGAGTTCCATATAACGAATCATAACGAACAGGCTAGTATGTTGGATCGTGTTTACTACCATGAACGGGACATTCTGCTCCAAAAGAAAAATGACGCTCCAGTAAACTGGGCAGCGGCTGATAAAGAAAGCAAAGCACTCGCAGCAATTATGCCGTTTGTCGAACAAGCATTGTCGCGACCAGGATTTGATATAAAATTGAACTACAGCGATGATAAAAAGTATTCGTTTGACATACAGAAGATGCATTGGGAGTCGTCGTCTCGAAATCTGATACGTGTGCTGGCTTTTCAAACGATGGTTGACGCTCACTATGGCCGACGAGATCAGGCATGTCATACGGCGTGTCTCGCGTTAAGATCATCAAAGATGTTTAAGAATCAGCCGACACTCAGCAGTCTGGCAACTGAATCTGCATGCAACCAGATGGCCAATTACTCCATTTGTTCCCTTGTTAGGAACTGCCCACTCACGCCGTCTGAAGCCGCGGAACTCAATCGGTATCTGTTAGCCAGTGACCATGCCGATGAGGTCATTCCTGCTGTAAAAAATGAGAGGGCAGTGTTCTTAAGTATGTATTTAGGGCAGCGTCCTGGCAATGCATATGGGGATTTTTGGTTTCCCGATAGTGATGCAGCAGCCCCTTGGTGGTCAGCGTCTGCAGTGAAACTCCTGAACCAGATAGGAATGCCGCTTCTATATGAAGACGAGATAGCGTATATCAATACGTCTAGTAAGATGATTGCGATTATGTCTGCTCCTGGCAAAACTATGCGTGTTCGCCGGAATGAGCTAGTAAGAACCGTTAAAGATATTCCCAAATATGCATGGATATCATCTGAATGGTTACCATTCAATGTCTCGCTGGTCGATAGGGTGATGAAGGATCGTGCCCGAACCGCCCTGACACAGGTGGTGATAGCTGCTCAGCAGTATAAACAGCAGCATGGTGCTTACCCTGATACACTCGCCCAGCTTCGATCCAATAGCAAGCTGAGTATTCCTCTGGATCCGTTTACCGACAAAGAGCTTGTCTACCAGCGTACAAAAGAGGGATTTCTAGTCTACAGCGTAGGTCAAAATGAAGTTGATGACGGCGGAAAAACTGCGACGAGGCAATCGAAGGATAAATACGACGACATCGTTCTGAACTGGAGATGGTAGCGGATCATATCAACGTTCGATATGATAGCCACTAAAAAGTCATCACAAACATTGTATAATGAGCTAATCGGTTAAATGCCGTGGTTTACACTGCTATAGCGTTGTAGTATGTGGTATTATACGGCAATCGGTGCAACCGATAACTTGCTATTTACAGCTATTGGAGATGAATTTAATGATCCCTGCTCAGAACAGTAATGCATCACCGAAACACGGTTCTTGCTTCGGCAGATTTATAAAGCGTATCTTGTTGCCAGTATTGATCCTAGTGCTTATACTAATGGCAGTGTATGGTTTGACTAGCGTGATAGCAAAATACCGCTTTAACCCAACTTCCGCAGTTAATCGGCTCGAATGAATTTCGGGCCGATTTTTCG
>CAZFLA010000157.1:3853-7871 GCA_964519405.1 uncultured bacterium | reverse complement strand
TGGTTATCTATGTGACCAGATGGAATACCTAAATGCGGACAACGATCTAGAGTGCTCTTCACTTGAGATAAAGCATCTGTCCATTCGGATTCTGTTGGTGCCATAAACGATGGGCGCGGATCTTTCCAAGGACGCGGATCCCAACCTGATGGCAGATACGGCATATATGGTTTATCCGAATTCGCGGATTGATATAGCCACGCTTGAGAAGCATGATCAAGCAGTTTCGTATATGGATAAGGTGTATCACCTACAGGCAGCAACGGCATGTCCATATATGTCGTGGTAAAGTCAAAGCTTGCTGTTAACTCATTAGCAGAATGATATGGCATCACCCCGGCGGATATCAATGGATTTGGCAATCCGCTTTGCATCACGATATCACGCAGTGTCTGTATGCGTGATGCAACGAGCTCACCATCTCCCCCACACTGATCAAAAAACTGGTATATCCCGTGCACCTTGAAAACAGGACGCCCACCAACACACAAATAACTTGGATGATGCATCCATTCGGCCCACATTTCGCAGGTGCTAAACCACTTCTGATCACTATCTATGGCAAAGGGAACATGGTTCACATACTCGATACTGAATTTCATGAGGTGAGAGTTTTTCGATGCCATGAAGTGCCGAACACCATCATTGAGGTGCTCTGCATTCGGTTCAAGCGAAGGGTCCGATAGAGGCGGATACCAAAGTATTTGAAAGAAGTCTACGCCATGTTCAGACGCCGCTTCGATCTCTTTGTCCATAGTGGCTTGGTCTACATACCGGCCAAGAAGAGGAACTCGTGCTGAATATTCCGGTGTCCAGTCCCGACCAGCAGTATGGTATTTATTAGGCATATTAGGCCACCAGCCAGCGAAGTAATACACGCCAACAAGGTAATCCTTCATATTAATAACCCCCGTAATAACTTCATTGACTTACATTGAGTGCAATTCCGGTATATTGTGTTTTTCAGTATATCGGATACAACTGGAAGCGAGGTGCACACCAGTACAGAAAAACATGGTTCCCAGTTGAGATATCAACTAGGAACCATGTTACTCAATTACAGAACGAACATAAAGAAGCGAAGAACATCAAGCCATTCTTTGGCGTTATACATCACGCTTCGTGTGCCTTCGAGATGCGCTCCTGGATACCACGAACGGCTATAAGCCACATCGTGGTTTCTAAACATTATTTCTACGTTAAACTCGTCCGGCAACTCCACCAAACACTTGCTGACATCGGCCGACAACGCAGCATTAACTCCGTCTGCAATTTGACGAACAGTTAGTTTTGGGTGAAGGGATATCGATGCAGCGCCGACACCCTCGCTCACAGCAACGGTCGTGATGTTTTCGTTAAGGCGCTTGGCCTCTGCACAAATCTGTTTATCGCCACTTATAAACACCAAAGGCACACCAAAGGACGAGGAAGTATATGCGCTCATCATGGTTTCGCTGCAGTCATGTCCGTTAATCTTCACATACACATTCTGTGAGTTCATAGTGTGCGACATAGGGTTACCACTCCAACCCGCGGCTGAATGGTAACCAACGAGCATCGATGCCTTGAAGGTGGAATCTAGCCCAGCCATCATAGAATACGGGTCGCGAGTCCATCCCCGCATCAGAATAGCTTGCTCAGGGAGCTGTAATGCGTCGATATTCCGCGCCGTTCCATGTGCATCTTTCACGAAGAGTTCCGATGCACCAGCCGACAATGCAGCATAACATGCGCTCTTGACTTCTTGGGTCATCTGCTCAGCAAACTTTGGATACTGTGCATTGTCTTTTTCTGTTTCACACCACGCGGTGGTGCCTGTGGTTCCCTCTATATCTGCACTGATGAATACTTTACTCATTGTCATCTCCTACTTTTATTTACTATTGGCATGCGGGATCAAGCACTTCAACAATGCCATTATCCGCATTAAGTCGCGATTTAACACCAAACGGCAGAGATATTACTGGAGAACAGTGCCCCACCTGTAATCGCTTAATGGTAGGTTTTCCTGCTGGCTTAACCACATCATCAAACACATCATCCAAAGACTGGTTTCCTGGGTATCCATTTTCTGAATGGCAGCCGCTCCAAGTACCCAAGATGATACCTGCGGCCTGATCAAACACCCCAGCTAACCTAAGCTGCGTTAGCATCCGATCAACCCGGTATTCCTCTTCGTTCACATCTTCCAACAGCAGCAACTTACCCTTGGCTTCCAGTTGATACGGAGTTCCTACCAAACCGGACACTAGCGACAGGTTTCCGCCAATGATCTCGCCCTCGGCAACACCACCAACCAGAGTTTCCACTGCAGGCACACCTTCAGGATTGGCTAGCAACCCTATTGGTTCTGTGGATGATATTAGGTTCATCATGCTGTTCAACGTGAATGTATCTATTCCACCTTCCGGAAAACACGCTAACATGGGTCCATGAAAAGTAGTCATGTAACTGCGTTGACATATCGCTATAAGAAGCGCAGTGATGTCACTGTATCCCATAAACACCTTGGGATTGCGAGCAATCATCCCATAGTCGAGAAGGTCTAGAATACGCGGTGTTCCGTATCCGCCTTTTAGGCAGATGATACCATCGATGTCGGGATCTGCAAACATGGTGTTTACATCATATGCCCGGCATTCGTCGTTTCCAGATAGATAACCTACCCTCTCGAAACAGCTCTTGCCGACCACTGTTTTATAACCATGTTTTTGGATCCATCCCACTGAGCGATGAACAATATCATCATTACTGACAGGGCTTGACGGTGCGATGACACCAATTGTGTCACCTGGTTTCAACGCCTTTGGGCGTATGTAATTTAGCATGATTCTAACTCCGGGTATAAAACAAATGAAAAGAAACGCAGTAATTCGTATAAGTCGTCGGTATCGTAACAAACCGTGCGGGAGCCATCTAGATAAGCTCCGGGGTAGAAAGATCGATGGTATGCCACATGATGCACTTTGAACATGATCTGTGCACTAAAATGACTCGGCAGTTGAATATGGCATTGACTAAGGTCACCGCTCAAAGCATCATATGCCGCTTGCTCAGCGTTTGCTCGGGTTACCGCAGGAGACGGGGTAATCACAGCTCCGCCGTGTCCAGACTTAAGCGATACAGTATAGATGTTGGCGTTTAGCTGCTTTACGCTTTCACAAAGCTGAGCGTCTCCGCTGACAAACACCAACGGAACTTTGTAATAAGAAGCGGTATAAGCGGCAATCACGCATTCGCTAATCGCTTCACCATTTATCTTTACGAACACGTTGCCGCCGTTCATAGTATGCGAAAGTGGGTTACCAGCCCATCCTGCAGCGGCATGATATCCCACTAACATCGCCGCATCGAAGCTGCTATCCAGCATCGCCATCATAGCATTGGGATCGCCGGTCCACCCTCGCACAAAGCGTGCTTGTTCAGGCAGTTCATTAATATCCAAGTTACGCGCTGTGTGATGTCCATCACGTATCAGGATATCGGAAGCTCCCGCTTTAATCGCCCCAGAGCACACGGCCTTGACTTGCATCGTCATCTCTCTGGCGAAATAAGAATAATGCTGTGTCTCGAAATTCGCTTCTGGCCAACAGACTACTCCCGGCAGTCCTTCAAAGTCGGCACTAACATATACCTTCATCTACTTTTCCTGCTCCTTACTTACCACGACACAATATGTTTGCGTACGTAAACATCGAATGCAACAATTACATGATACATCGCGAGCTTTGCAGGATATACTCTGCTATGGTTAGTCACTATTCCCCGATATAAACTCTAGGAACACGTGGGCCGATTCGTGAGATGACCTCATTGCGATTTGTGTGAGCCCAGTTGGCGATGTCTGCCAGTTTAACAGCAGGATCGTCCTGCTCACTCAGCAAAATGACCCGATCACCCACCTTAACATCCGGGATGTCTGTGATGTCTACGGTGCACTGGTCCATACAGATTGAGCCGATTAGGGGTGCGCGATGTCCGCAGACACTAACATACCCGCGGTTGCTTAAACAACGTA
>CAZFLA010000157.1:0-3843 GCA_964519405.1 uncultured bacterium | reverse complement strand
CCATCAGCATATCCCACTGGAAGAGTTGCGATTCGTGTGGGCTTTTGAGTGACAAACTGCTCATCGTAGCCGATACTATCACCGGAAGGGATATCGATGATATGTGCAACTGAGGTCACAAACCTCACACACAAGCCCAAACCGAGTTGGTCAGCGCGGCAGTTCGACGGTGGTATGCCATACAGAATGGCGCCAGCGCGTACCATGTCCATCTGATACTGCGGGTATCGAACCAATCCGATGCTGTCACACAGACTGCGGCAAGGTACCTCAACACCAAGCTGCTCCAACCACGCCAGCACCGCTTGATATCTGCCAACCTGCTGTTCATCGTCATCTCTATTCCTTAACGACAGATGAGCATATATACAGTCTAGTGAAATGCTTGGAAGCTGTTTGATGTCGTTGATAACTCGGGCAGATTCCTCAGAGGCAGGGAATCCTAATCGGTGAAATCCTGCATCTATCTTCACCGCTACCGAAGCGCTGCAGCCTGATCTCGATGCGGTACCAGATATGATCTGCGCGTGATAGTATGTGCACACAGTTAACGAGATGTTGTTTCTAACAGCTAGCTCAGTATGTTCATCCGGCACCACGCCGAGCATCCATATCTTCGCATCGGGATATGCGTGCCTAAGCTCCATGGCTTCGTCGAGTGTGGCGACCGCAAGCATGTCAACACCCTCTTGCAGCAGCACTTCAGCTACATTGATCGCACCAAGTCCGTATGCATTCGCCTTGATGACCGCCGTGAAGAGAACACCAGGCTTGATCAAAGCTCGTACACTTTTCACGTTCTGGCGAAGGCGATGCAAGTCAACTTCAAGCCATGTATTGCGATAGAACACGAACGGCCTCCAAGAACATCCTGATATCAATGCACTTATACTAAGACGGTGTGTGTTACAGAGTTACGTATGAAGGGTTTTGGAGCGGGAGACGAGGATCGAACTCGCACCACCAGCTTGGAAGGCTGGGGCTCTACCATTGAGCTAAATGCGTGTCGTTTTTAGTGCTTGTAACTGACAAATAGGTGAATAAAACCACTATGTCAAACCTCAAGCTTTCGGTATTACAGCACACTTGGATAAACGACTGTCATGGCAATGGACTACGACCGTCTACCATCGAAGTTTACCGGCAACGACTGGAGCGTGTAACTTCACATTTTCCAGATGACACCGTATCAAGCCTCACACCTCAAAACGTCCTTGCAGTCTTTTCTTCTGCACGTAAAGACAGTTTATCATCAAACACTATTCACGGCTGGTATCGGACACTTCGCACATTCAGCAGCTGGCTGTTCGACAATGAATATACAGAAGTCGACATGCTAGCAAAGTTGAAGGCACCTCGAACCGACAAAGTGATCAAGCAACCATTACCTCTAGATGACATCAAGCGCCTACTGACACAGTGCCAAGGTAACAATATTCTGTGCATTCGTGATGAAGCTTTGATGCTGTGCGCATTGGATACCGGCGCAAGGCTTGCGGAGCTTGCCAGTATGACCGTATCGAATATCACAGATACTGGAGCAATCACACTGAGCAACACTAAAAGCCGACGTGACCGTGTGGTGTTCATTAGTGCCAACACGCAAAAATTGATACGTGTTTACTTACGTAAGACTGATGTTACTGAGGGTGAAATATGGCGTAACGTCCACGGTGAACCACTGACCAAGAGTGGCATACAGCAGATATTCAAGAGGCATGGTAAGAGTATCGGTATGAAATGCGGGCCTCATCGATGGAGGCGAACCGCAGCCACCGGCTGGGTAGAAGGCGGCGCTGATGTGGAAACAGTGCGTTTACTTCTTGGTCATTCTAACCTAGCAGTCACACAGATGTATTTAGGGCTTGATCAAAACGCTCTGCGTGATACTTTCACCAAGGCCACCATAACTAACAGGTTGGGTAAACCTGCGGTGAAAAGAACCGGGCGTCGGTAGATGCGTTTTTCAGGTCGGAACTTATAGGAACAGAGGTAGATATCATAGGGCCCATACATCGGCATAATGAGCTGATACATATCATTGGCATGATGATTTGAGAACAGCCGTGTATGCGACTCTGGCATGGTCGAATGATAACTGCATATGGGCATTTAACCCTATCCACAGATAAACGCTCAGGTTGGGCATTGTAGGCCCAAGGATGGCCCATTTTGACAGACCGATTAAACAGCCAGTATCTCAGAGGTAAAGAGGCGCTGGCTGTTCTCGTATCTGTGATACCAGTATTTATACCAGTTATTTATAAGGGTTCATGGATATAGTCTTATACTCTGAGGCTCCTGGTTTGCGTGATGCAGCAGATGTCATGTAAATATACTTTCGACCGTGTTAAGCATGATATTCCACATACTGCCATTTTTTCAATTTACATAGTTATGAGCATATTAAGCGCTATTTAATGTCAATTTAACTTTACACGTTAATTTACTTATTCCTAAACGTTACTTATTACTATTTTATAGTATGCTGACATTATCATTGACAATAAACATATACAGAAGTAAAATATAGCTAGAGCACATAGTGGCTCAAATACAACGCTGGAGTTAATCTAATGACATTGAAACAAGCAATTGGAGCTAAGGGCTGGAGTGTATGCCATGCCTCTAGGATATCTGGCGTCGACAGAAGGACGCTTCACCGGATAATGGAAGGCAGGTTTTTTCCATCGATCGAAACAGCGCGGAAACTTGCGGCGGTATTTGGCTGTGAGCTTGAATACCACCGGCTACTTACCAAAACAACGGAGGTCGTTCGATGTTACGACATAACGACAACCTAGCTAAACAACAACAACATAAAAGCCGCCTCAGTGTTGGCGCACCAAGACGGCTACAAACCTTGCTCCTTTAGGAAAGAAAGACAGGTCACTTACAATGCTACCACGAAATAAGACATTCAACAAGACGTTTAACAGCGTTCCTGCATATCGCGGCGAAGATGCAGACCACCGCGCGGCCATGAATTGGCACAGAACTTTGGGCCCATCATTTCCATGCTGTGACTTGGACAGCGTCATCATTGAGTATCACTATGGCAGACCATGCGCCTTAGTCGAAATGAAAAGCTACCGATGGAAATTCACAACAGAATCATTCAACACCAAGGCGGTGTCATGGCTTGCAAGTATGGCTGGTATTCCTGCCTTCATCACAAGAGTAGACAAGGCCCTTATGATGGTTGATTGTTGGCCTATCAACGACCTTGCCAAGGCATATGTTGAGGAACACGACATCATGAACGCCAAGGCCTATGTACGCTTCTTGAACAAGCTTCGTGAAGCTAAGGCGGTGAAGTAATGAAACAACGCATAGCACACGATACCGGCTTGCTCATGGCAAACATTCCAGCGGAACTGAAGGCACTTAATCAATGGGTAGTCTACAAGCTTGAAGCTGGCAAGGACGGGCGTATTACCAAGGTGCCGTATATCGCAATGTCGAAGTATGCACGGCGTGCCAACGTGGCAAAACCGGACACATGGAGCACCTTCGATAAAGCAGTAAACACACTAACGACATACAAGGGTTATGATGGTGTCATGTTTGCGATCACTGAGAATGACCATTACTGCATCATCGATCTGGACGGCGTGATAAACACAGACACCGGCGAAATAGAACAGACGGCAAGCGACATCATACGAGAGATGGACAGTTACACCGAGCGGTCACAGTCTGGCAAAGGCGTTCACATTGCAGTGAAAGCCAATAAGCCAGGGCAACAATCCAAGAATGCGGCGAAACACTTCGAGATATACGACCGTGCAAGGTTCATGATCTTTACCGGCAACCTCTACCCTGATGCACCTGTGGACATCA
>CAZFLA010000156.1:1704-7957 GCA_964519405.1 uncultured bacterium | reverse complement strand
GAACCAGGCCTGAAGCATTCGGGTATTAAGGTTCGGCAAAAACCAGCGTAGGCATGCTATTCGCACATAGTATGGTGGGACGAAGTGTTGCTGCATGTTAACTAGCTAATGGAGTGCCGTTCGTATAACTATTGAACAAGCGGTAATCCCATGCTCGTTAGCCATGAATACTGCTTAGCAACACGGTCGTTCTTGTCAGCAGGCAGGTTTAATGGGCGGCATCGTCCATCGATCATCAAACCGACTACGCCGCCCTCAACTGTGGAGTTTAGCTGTTTGCCCTTGCCTGCGCCAACATCAACACCTCGTGCGGGTTGAATGACCACATTCCGCTTTTCACCAGGTGCCAGGGGCAGAAGCTTTAACTCGCCGCACTTCACGGTAATGAGCTGCCCATCCATCTGAACGGAGACAATGACATCTTTCTCTTTACAGCTGCCGACGGGTGAGATACAGCTGCCGAGTTTCACAAGGCAGTCGCGATGAAACACCTGAGTAGCCGCCTCTGGCGTTACCGAGGCCAGCACACCTAGCTGCGGCATCATAAAGATACTGTCTACAGCCAGCATCGTCACACCCTCTGGTTGGAAGGCATCCATCATCATCAAGGCAGCCTGAGCCCTTAACGGGGCGTGACTGAGCACACCACCCGAGCCGATAATCATATCAAGCTGCATCATGTTCACTAATGTGGCGCCGGTAGCGCTTTGGTTCAGCGCCTCACCGATTGTGCGCTGCTGATGCACTCCTTTTAGCCCTCGGGCTAGCGATTTGTGATGATCAAATGCCAAACGCAGCGCTTCGCGGCATACGGATTGCTCAATATAGAGGTCTTCAAGGGTATGCGGGATGGTTGTCGGCCGCACCATTTTGTTCCGCAGCCGGTTGCGCAGCACCGCTTCGTTCATATCGAAGGGGTTCCAGCGCATGATGTTCGACAAACCGGCTTCCACCATCACGTTACAGATGCTGTAGCTCATGCCTAAGTTAGCCGATACCGTTCGGTTATACACACTGCCAAATACGCTGAAGACATCGGTGGTGGCTCCGCCGATGTCCACGCCAAGAATGTTGATGCCCTCGTTCTTCGCAATGGTCTGCATGATGGCGCCAACGGCGTTTGGCGTAGACATGATGTCGGCACTCGTCCAACCCATCAACTTACCGTAGCCCGGTGCCTGACGCATGACGTGCTCAAGGAAGAGCTCATGAATGGCTTCACGCGCTGGACCGAGGTTTTCCTCATCCATAGTCGGTCTGAGGTTATCTACAAAACGCAGGTCCACCTTGCCATTCAATAACTCGCCAACAGCGTCTCTTGCCTGCATATTCCCGGCATAAATAACAGGTAAATCCATGCCGCCTAGCCGTGGTTTGGGGTCAGCCGATAACAGTATCTCCGCCATCTCAACCAAGTGAGTCACTGTGCCGCCGTCGGTGCCGCCCGACATAAGGATCATATCCGGCCTTAACTGCCGAATACGCTGCACTTTTTGGTAATCTTTGCGGCCATCGTCTACCGCAATGACATCCATAATGATAGCGCCGGCACCCAGAGCGGCTCTTTGAGCCGACTCTGCCGACATCTGCTTCACAACCCCGCTGACGGTCATTTGCAGACCTCCGCCAGCCGATGAGGTGCTGAGGTAGGCGTCTACACCCTCAGTATCGGATATCTGCGGGGTGATAATGTGGTTGTCTTTAATGAATTTGCGTGCGGTTAGCTCTTCAACTTCGCGAACGGCATTGAGAACACCGATGGTGACATCATCAAATGGAGCCTCTACGGTCGTGGGAGCCTCGCCTCGGGCGGCTAACCGGTATCCCTCATCTGTAAGTTCAATGAGGATGCATTTGGTTGTGGTGCTGCCGCAGTCTGTAGCGAGGATCGATCGTAACTGGCTCATGTTCAACTCCTACTGAAAGAAGGTAATGTCGAGGCTATTTTAGTGCGCTGCGTAACCCAGTGATGATCATCTGAGCCGCTAAACTTGCCAGAATCAAACCAGATAACTTACTGAGGGCGTTAATCGTTAGGTTTCCCAGCTTTTTCTCTAGCCATGAGCCTGTCCATAGTAGGATTCCAACGAAGATCGTGGCTAGGGTGAGTGATATTACTACACTCAGGCTGTGAAGCGACATGGAGCTCTCTGCGCCTACGACCATGATGGTACCAATTGTCGCAGGCCCTAAAAGAACCGGAATCGCCAGGGGAACCATGGCGACGTCCTCGTTAGGGTCACGAGAATCAGCCATCTGCGAAGGCTGCTGTAAGGCGACACCGCTTAAGAAGAGCATGGCTCCAGCGCCGATGCGGAAAGCATCCAGCGTGATGCCCATGGTATCGAATATCGATTGCCCTGCAAACAGCAAGATGAGGCTGGCTATCCATACGGATGTGGTGGCCCGAATGGCGATGCGGTGCTTTTCCCGGGTGCTGTCCTGTTTGGTCAGAGCCAAATAGGTTGCTAACCCGGCAAAAGGAGTAAGCAGAAAGAAAAACTTAACGGAGTTACCCAACATAGACTGCCAACTGAACTCGTTCATACTGCCTCTCCATGAAAAGTGTGTGCTATGGAACAATTAATAGTATACGTAATTCAGGCCGTATTCCAACGGAATACGTTGCCAAAGCGTCAAGCGATAAGCCCGCGCTGTTGCATGTGAGCTTATCACATCATCGGTAAGCATTTAGGTATTCAGACTTCATGCACAGGGGTGACCGCATAGGTCCCCCTTGTGCAATGTTCTTTAGTTATCCCAGGTTTGCAAAGCTAAGGTGTTATCGTCACCCACTGGTGCAGCCGACGGAACCGCGCTTTCATCGGGCAGAAGACCTCGGGTAATCCGCACGTCATCCATCGCGCCAACAATACCAAGAGAGCCGTCTTGAATGCCGCCCAGCGTAACCGGGTGTTTGGTACTAGCTATTTTTCGACCAGGGTAGTTCCTATCGATTGCCAGCTTACCATCAACTAACAGCCGTGCTTTGCTCGGCTCAATGACCAACCGGTAGTAGTGCCATCCGTTGTCAGCCACCACTGTGTCTGAGACCACGGAGTCGCCCTGTAGGTCTGGAATATAGATAGCCGCCTTATGCTCAGGCGTGAGCCATATCTCCCAGTGTCCGCTTCCCTTAGGAGCGCGTGAAATCAGTACTCTCGTGGATCGCGGTTCCACTCGCGCCCAGAAGTCAACGGTGATGGTTTCATCATGGATTGTCTGAGTATCCGGCATGGTGTAACAGCCAGCAACGTCCTGCAGAACCAGTCCTTTACCGGTATGGCCCTCGCCAACCTCGCCTCGCTGTGCCACTGGAGCCGGCGGTGCCGGTGCCTGGACAGCGGGTACCTGCTTGTTAGGAATGCTGACTTTGTATTTACCAAGCTTATCAGCAGCTCCAATTGAATAGACCGAGTAGGCAAACTCATTCCAGGTTGTTTCGCCGTCAACAGCAACTGGTTGTATCCGCACGGAAATGCTTGATTTACCCTTTGTGTATGAGGCAGGAATCTGGAACTCATCGTCTAGCCAGCGATGATACATGTTCTGATCCGCATAATACCAGTCGCGTTCGGTGACGAGTTTGCCATCGATAAACACTTTAGCGCGCTGCCGCCCTTGTTCCTGATCGGAACGCCGTCGGAGCAGAACACCTTGGTTTTGAGGGCTGATCTTCACCGTGAACGAGCTTTGCCCGGTGAAGGCAACACCGTTGTCTTTAATCCAGACATCATCGTGCTCACCTTCGTATGTTTGCGTCAACGTGCCGATGAAGGTAAATTCGGTCATTTTGTAGGAATGGGATTTCTGATTATCGTAGTCACCAACATCTACATAGTCGGTAAGCACCATGCCGGCCTGCGGTTCGCCATAGTAGAGCAGAACCCCGGAACGCACATCCTCGCCGGAGTGTACCCCGCTGCCGCCCTCAACACCGAAGTGCAGCGATGTCAAGAATGGGTAACTATCCCCCAGCAGAATGCGCGTCATCGACCATAGCCCATTGCCTGTGCCATCATACCCAGATACTGGGTTTTGGCTGGGAGGAGTAGTATAACCCCATCCGTAACAGGCCCATGATTCTGAGCCGTCGCTTTCCACACTTGGCGTTGCACGGCCGTCAATCAGCACCCTTACATCGCCTTCGCAGGATGTTTCGCGACCGGTAACCAATCCGGAAACAACATGCCCGCGACCTGCGATCGTGGCGATGTGCGAATCCGCTTCGGGCTTCTTCGCAACTGGCGGTTGATACTGCGAAGCGCGGAAATGCATCGCCTGATTTCGATCATATTGATATACCGAAGCTGGCTTGAAGCCGATTTGGCTGACAAAAGCCACAGGCTGTTTACCTTTATTGACTAGCTCCACGCGTGCCGACTGCCAGAACGGCATTGGAAAATAGCTGTAGAAATCCCCACTTGGAGACATGCCGTGGGTGACATAGCGCATGGGGTTTGCCCCGTGCTCATTGCCAAAGAACGCTCCGATGGGACAATCTACCGCGGGTTTGGTTTCGTCTTCCCAACTGAGGCGCAGCCAGACATCTCGCATATAATCTAGCTGATAATCATTTAGGTGCAGCTTGATAGCTGATATGGAGCCTTCAGCTTGTTTGTCGAAGACCACCGCGCTTTTACCTGCAGCAAGCTGTCCGTTCTTGGAAGAGGTCACCACACCTTTTGTTGGTTTGGGATCTTTTCCGATAGCCCCCCACTGGGCAGCAACTTTGGAGTAGTCTTCTTTACCAGTAAATGTGGTGATGCCATCCGCGGTGGGGTAGGTGTGATACATAATGTGTCCCCATCCGCCTTGGCCTTTGGCCTTATCGAAGCCTTGAAGCATTACAGATGAGGTGACTTTACACCCCTTTTTGAATGGCATGGGCACGAAACTGCGAATTACCCATATAGGACCGCGGCCGTTGTCATCGATGCCTTGATATATCGCCGCCAGCGGCTCGGTGAACGGCGGTTTCTTGCCGAACTCCGACTGCTTGATGGTGTAGCGCGGAGTAGTTTCGCCATCAAAATAGAAGCGGAATGTGGGCTCTGCGCTGGTTGGATATCTATGCTGAACCATGTTGTATAAACATCCAGGTCCCGTTACATCCAATAACACCCATTCTTTGTTCTGGTCTTGGTAAAGCCACCAGTCCCAGTCGGCGTTTCCGCCTTGTTTATCGATGCTGCCTTCGTAATGAACGCGTACGTCGGATTGTGCATACGGCAGTTTATCGATTTCTTTGAGTTTGTCGATACCATATGGCGCCGCCAATAATTGACCAGCAGTAACTGCTAATGATACAGCCATAAGTGCAACTCTCCAATAACTCTTTCCTGTCCGAACCATGTATACCCCTATTTGTTACTAGTATCACTGCGGGAGTTTGACTCGGTGCCCTTTGAATTTAAGCCACATAGCGCCATTGGATTTGGGCAACAGCGACCGATAAGGCGCTATTGCTTCCTCCGAGTAGTTGGACATAACAACCCAACTACCTTTACCCTCTGCAACTCTAACAGACAGGCCCCTAAGCTGTGCACGCAGTTCATCCGATGCCAGATGACTTGATATAAAGCAGACTGCGCCCGCATTCACGCATCTCTTTAGTGCTTCTCTTGTCTGATCTGACAACTCCGTGCCGCAAGCAAAGATCACTTTTACATTTTGAATGTACTTCATTGATACATTATGGTCAAACACAGCCACCGCAGGGCTATTGAATGTATATCGCCAAACTTGCGGTGTGTGCAGTGCCCCAAGCGGTTCGCCATTGAAGTTGACGGATCTGCCGCTTAGCTCGCCATCGGTCAGCAGCGACCATATCTGCATATGTTCACGGGTTTCCGCGTTGCTGTGCAGGTTCATCGCACCGTATAGATAATCCCAGTATCCGCAGCTCGTTTGACCCCAATCCGAGTCGGGAAACCGCACGATCGCTGCTTCGGGCTGATAATCATAGTATGTGTAGTCACGCCTCTGAGCGGGGATCCATTTGGTGACGTGCTGCCTAAAGGCATCGCCATGCTGCGTGAGCTTGTATGATGCGTCGTTAAGCGAGTACATTTTAGAGCCATGCTCTACATAGCAGGTGTCCACACCGGCTAGATAGCAGCTTTGCATAGCCATCTGCATCTGCCGGGCACTGTGGCCTGGCATCTCGGCGAGATACCACAGGTCAGGACTAAACCACAGTTCAGCATGATGTTGGATCGCAGCCCCTAATGCCTCTGCGAACACAACGGGA
>CAZFLA010000156.1:0-1694 GCA_964519405.1 uncultured bacterium | reverse complement strand
TTTGAGCAGTTTTGGCGACAGCACCATTCCGCTTTCTGCCATGGGGTGCCACAGCACAGGGAACACGCTTTCGGCCAGCATTTTGGCGCCGCAGCCAGTGTTGCGTTTTACCAACTTCCGCAGTGCTTCTTTAAGCGCGGCGTAGGCTTGATGAAGGCTCATGCCGTTTGTTTCTACAAAGAATGGCTTGCGGTTCGGTTCGGGAAGCTGGCTGTAGCCGTTTCGGCTGATCTGCATGTGCTCAGATTCATCATATGTCACACCGCAAAATACGCCAGTCGCGGCTGCCTTGCGCAGCGTATCAGCGTCAACATCCCAACGGTGGCACCCGCCCTCGGCATCGAAAATGTTCTTTCCGTTGGTGCTATTACTTTGCGGCCAAAAGTTGGGTGTTTCCACGTTGATAGTGAAATGCGTGCCGGTTGCCTTGCAAAAGGCGATGAGGTCATCCGAGGTGCCGTTTTCGGTGTCGAGTGGGCCCATATGTGCCACCAACAAGTTGATGTCCATATCGCGAAGGCCCCACAACGAAGCCGCATGCTGCACCGCAAACGCGTTATCATTGACACCTAGCATCTGCCTGCGATGGGTGTATGGCTTCAGCGTAGGCAGCAGTTTTGCGAGGCTCTTTTCACCTGGTGCCACCACTGCGAACGCCGCGACGGTAGACTTAGCCTCAAGATGAGGCACTATTACGCGGTATAAACCCTTCGGTAGTTTGGGCAGTATGACCGATGCACGTCGATGATCTGACCTACCGCCGTTCCATTTTATGGCGTAGCTACCCAATTTACCGCGGTTCCAATCCTCTAGTATCAACATGGACGGCGGGGTGCTTCCGCCATTGAAGTCGTAATGATCAAGCTGTATCGTCACCTTCTGGTTAGCTGTATACAGCTCCTTACCGTCCGATGTGTTGAGTGCTGTATACTGACGGATCGGATTGATACCAGGATCTTTGCAGTCTCGGATCACACAGGGCAGGTAGGTCAGCCATTCATTCGCTAACGATGTTGCGGCCAGTTTGACTGGTGCTTGATCGGAGGTTGTCTTGTCGTCGGTAATGATCTGAGCGATCTTCTGGCCGTTTGCATCAGCCGCCGCTAACTCACACAGCAGGCTGGCTTCAGGATGGTTGGTGAAGTCGTATTGTAGATTGAGTTCATCTTTCTGGGTGATATTTAGCTCAGAGACAACTTGCCCCTGACCTTGTGACACACTCCAGCCTGATGCCGATAAACTGTCATTGTTTAGTTGAAAACCCCACAATACCATGGAGCCTTTCGGGTTGCTCAAAGCCTCTTTTTGGTCAATACGCAGGCGGATTTTGGCGACCTTCTGCCAGTCAAACGAGCTGTTGGGCTGTAACTGCTTCTCAATTTGAGGCCGCACTACGATAATACGGGGTGCACCAGTGGTACCGAGCATCAGGTCTGTACGGCCTGTTTCTAGGCAGGTATATCCGCTGTATCGACCGCTGGCATCTACAAATTGAACATAAATCCATTCATTCATTGTTGCTCCACGAACAACAAAATCCAGTTGATCAACTGGCTGAGCTTCGGGCAACTGCTTGTCTAGATACAGCCAACAGTTGTTGAACTCTTTACTGCGTGTCCGCACTTCAACGGTGAGCGTGTTTTCGCCAGCCGCGGCGATTCCCGTTACATTCCAGTTGGTTCCCTGCCAGTCAT
>CAZFLA010000155.1:0-8072 GCA_964519405.1 uncultured bacterium | reverse complement strand
ACGCAGTTCCCGGAGCGCTAGCTCCCGGAACGTAGTCGGGTGGGTGACTAAACCCGCGGCATCATGGATATTTTACAATTGGCTCATTTGTGTCTATCTGCGTTAGTATCCTCGGGAATCCAAACCGCGGATGAACGCTAATATACACTCACGGCATCATCACTATTTTTGCACTTGTCTCACATGACTACATCAATTGTGGAAATAGACATATACTGGCAGGAAACACCGACCTTAACAGGGAACAATAACAGCAACAACACCTCTACCCGAGGTTGATCCCAGGAGGATGCATTTTGATGCAACCGATCAGTGATGTCATCAGCGTTATCACCCTACTTGCCATTGTCGCATTGGTGCTAACCATGAAACGACCCGCCATGGCGGACAGCGATGTTCCAGAGAACCTTTACAAAGGTGAGCTGCTTAGCTACCCTGGCGCATACGCATTTGAACTACCTAGACAAGGTATTATTCTCGTTCGTGATGCCGACTTGGACGCACTACAGGACCCAGACAGAGTAGTCGATCTCTCCACCACATTTGATAAATACGAACGCAGTCTGCGGCAGATCTGTGAAGAAGGTCAAAGCCGAGGCTGCCGAACTCTTATCGTAGCATACGACCATTTCTTTGAACAATATCGACCGGGGCAGCATGCTCCCCGTAAATACACCAGTGACAGCGATGAGTTCATCGAGCGCATCGCCAAGATTGCGGCCTTTGCGCAGAACTACGATATGGGGCTTGAGCTCAGTGTTATTAGCCCGCTTGAACTTGGTGTTGTTTTCGCCAAGAAAACAGGCAAAAGCGGACGATGGGTGCACTATCGCGAAGGCAGCCGAGATCCAATAACTGGCAACTACAACGTCGCATTCTGGCGCCAGCGACAGTGGACAAACAACAAGGGCATTATCGACATCATCCCTGATGGTGTTCGTGTTTTGGCATTTCGAGAGGCCGATCGCGAAGGCAACCAGCCGGTCAACCCCAATGACATCGTCGATATCACCGACACCTGCAAAGTTGACGAATCCGCAGGCATCAACACGCCGTCAGTAGGTGTGCCTGTGCAGCGTGTGATCGTCACGGGCACGGGCCGAACCGACCTTAAGGATTACAACCGCGTATTGGTCATCCAGCGCTATCAAACTCCTGAGATGGACTACTTCAGCCCGGATGCGCCGCAGTTCATGAAGACAATCATCGACAAGTATGCCGCGGCTGGGGTGAAACTCAACGCACTATACAGCGATGAGATGCACATCCAACAAGACTGGGCTTACTTTGCGCACCACGATAACGGCGAGTTCGCGCTCCGCTATCTGACCGACAGCATGGCCGAAAAGTATGCGGAGTTATATGGCAGTCAGTATCGCGACCTCGAGAAGATGATGGTCTACATGGTTACTGGCCAGCATGACATGTCCGTCGGCACATGGGCCAAGGACACCACTGGGCATGTATTCGACAAATCACCTGCAGGGGTAGCCCAGACCGCACTCTTCCGCGCCAGATATTATCAACTGCTGCAAGATAGAGTAACCAACATCTTTGCCGAAGCCAAGCGTTACGCCGAGCAGAAAATGGGACACACCCTGGAATCTCGCGCTCACGCAACATGGGCCGAAAGTCCTACCATCGACTATGTGGCAAACAAAGGCACGCTGTACGAGTATACCGACAGCTTCACCTGGAGCTGCACGGTGCATCAGAGTTCGGCAGCTTGCGCCGACTACTTTAAGTGGGGCGATTACCTAACGGGCAACGGCAACGACACCGCCGAGTGCGGCTTCCTTGACCGCAACTATTGGGGAATATCGCTGGCATGTTCCATAGGCAGCATCAACGACATCCCCTGCGCATATGCCGCTCACTGGGGTATGCCTACCGGTGTCCACAAACGCCGAAACATGCTTGCTGATGCGTCTGGTTCCACTGGACACAGCCTATACGGAATGGTACAGGACATGCACCACCGCAAGGTTGATGTGCTCACCCTATACCCCATCAACCTACATGCTTGGGACGAGCGATATGGCAGTTGGATGACACAATACGCCTACACCAACTATATCACCCAGGCCAAACTAGATGAGCTTGGTAAGTGGTCAGCTGGTGCCATCGAAATTCGCGGCTATAAATACACCACACTCTGCGTTCATTTTGAGCCATTCCCCAGCACTAATCTGCTGAAGCAGATGGCTCGTTTCGTGGAAACCGGTGGAAAACTCGTCTGGAGCGGTCCTATCCCAATCGTCACAGCAGAAGGCACATCGGCGCTTCCATACTGGCAGAGCCTGTTCGGCGTAACGGTTGACGAGGCTGATCTGCTCGGGCAAGCAGCATGCGGTAAGCGTGTTAGCTTCGAGAACATCCTGAATGGCCTGCCAGAAATGACCATTCTCACTGACAAAACAGTGGATCGCATTTACGAAGTGACACCTAAACCAGGTACGCAAGTTATCGCTAAAGTCACTAAATCGGTAGTGGGCACCACGAAAGCCGGTAAAAACGGCGGTGTGGCTATCTATCTCGGCTTCCGTCCGCGAGACGATCAAGCCGCCAGCTTGGGATATCAAACACAATACTGGTTTGATGTTCTAAACCGCATAAACGCCTACCCATCATCCGGTAAGTTTGCGGGAGTTAACGACAACCCAGAAGTGCTTAGCCGAACAGGCGAGTATTTCGCAGCCAGATTCCCTAATGGTGCAGTGGCTATTACCCCGCACCTTAAGGACCTGGAAGAGGATTGGGATGCCAACTTCGCCCGCGATGCCAAGCGCGATGCGGAAATTATGAAGCGGCTTAACCTGCCGCCTGCAACGCTAAAACTCGACAACTATCATATCGATGGTCATGTTGTCAGCGGAACAGTAGATGACATCCTGTGCTTCAGAGTTGGGCAAGATGGTCAGCTCATGGCATTTTCCGCAGGTAAGACCAGCGGCCTAGAGATTGACGGCAAGAAGTGGAAACTCACCGACAAGCCGGTTGACCAGATGGCATTTGGCCTCATCCCTCAGCAGCGCGAAGTGCCTAATGGTGCCTTCAGCATGCTGCGGGTGCAAACTGCGCAGACCGTAACGGCCTACGTACCCGCATCGCTGGTGCCAAATGGTGCGGAGCTATATGCTCAAGGATCCAAACCTGGCAGCAAGGGTGACGAGCTTGCATACACCCGCAAAGGCAACATGGTGTCGGTAGTAGTTGATGCCAAATACAACGGACGATGGCTCTACTTCGTGAAGTAAAGAGATATCGCCGCAGATAACAACCTAGATACCGCGAGGGTGGCTGACAGCAGCCACCCTCTCTTTTAGGCGCACTCATCGCCAACTGCCAAAATAACCGAACCCGCCGCGCTTTCTTGGGTATTGAACTATCGGATACAATATATTCAAGGTTGGTGAACGGAAAATGACTTCTGATTCTGCTGCTGAAAAGAAAGCGCATGCCCATAACCTAAGGCGCCTCATGGCGTATATAAAACCTTACTGGCCATACTTTGCTGCCGCAACTTTATTTGGCCTAGTCAAGATGTTAACCCCTATCGCCGTGGCTTGGGTTGTCGGACAGTCAATAAACGTATTGGCTGATTTCGGCGCAGGCAGAATCACGCAGCAGCAGGCATGGCCGCATCTGCGTCACCTCGTGCTCATTGGTGTCTTCGTCGCCGTCATTACTCCGATACCGGTCTTTTTGCGAACGGCTGTCGCGGCTCGCGCCGTGCAGCGCGTGATGTGTAATTTACGCTGCGACCTGTATAGCCATATTCAAAGCCTCAGCCATAGTTTCTTCGACTCCAACCGCAGCGGTTCACTGACAAGCCGACTCATCGGCGATATCGACGCTATTCAGCCCTTTGTGAACAAAGCGTTCGTCCAGTTGTGGATGAGCATCGGCATGATCATTGTGGTTGTTGGGTATTTTCTTTCGCAGAACACCGTTCTAGGATTGTTGAGCATCAGCATGCTTCCTGTGCAGCTGATGATTCAACGCAAGATCGGGTGGCGTGTGAAGCAGAACAGCCGAGACATCCGCGACCGTATGGCAATGCTTAGCGGCAACGCCCAGGAAAAACTATCGGCCACTACCGTCGTGAAGGCATTCACAGGCGAAGAGGAAGAGGCCCAACGCTTCCAGGAAGACAACGAAGCGCTTGTGGATATCGGTGTCAGCAACAGCCAGTTGGATGGCCTCAGTCAAGCATGCATGACTGCAAGCCGCAGCTTCGCTCAGCTGATTGTCATCGGCTTCGGCGGCTACATCGCCATTACGCAAGCTAATGTCAGCATTGGCCTGCTTACCCAGTTTGTGATGATGCAGGGGCAGCTCTATACCCCGTTCGAATGGTTGAACGAAATGCAGCTGGTTGTGGCTGCCGCACTTGGAGCCACCGACCGCATATTCGGGATATTCGATACCCAGCCTGACGTTGCCGATAAAGAAAATGCCATTACAGCTCCAGCATTCAAAGGCGACATTCGCATAGAACATCTGACCTTTTCCTACCCCACCAATGAACGCCCGGTGTTATACGACCTCAACCTGCACATACCTGCCTGCAGTTCCCTCGCGTTGGTTGGCCCCAGCGGCGGCGGAAAAACCACCGTGACGCATATGTTGATGCGGTTCTATGAGTGGCAAGAAGGGCACATTACCATCGATGACCACGACATTCGCGACTATACCATCGTATCGCTGCGCAGTCAGATTGCTTTGATCCCTCAAGAACCCATCTTGTTCTCGGGCAGTATCTTGCAGAACATCCTCTACGGACGACCTGATGCCACCAATGAGGAAGTTAAAGAAGCAGCCCGGCGTGCATATGCCCATGAGTTCATCCTGGCACTAGATGATGGATACAACACCACAGTAGGTGAACGTGGCGTTCGCCTAAGCGGTGGGCAGAAGCAGCGTATCTCGATTGCTCGTGCATTCCTTAAAGACCCGCAGATCATCATCATGGACGAAGCCACCAGCGCACTCGACAGCGAAAGTGAAGCGATAGTTCAGCAAGCCATGAATGACCTCATGAAGAACCGCACCACCGTTGTCGTCGCCCACAGACTGAGCACTATTCGCGATGCCGACCAGATCGCCGTCATCGCCGAAGGCCGCCTCACCGAACTAGGCACTCATGATGAACTCATTGAGCTAGGCGGAATCTACGCAGGGTTAGTTGACAGACAGTCGCTAGAAACCAGCGTCGGGTAACATACATACATCAAACAGTAAATCACTGCACTTATTATGCACTTTCTATGCATTATTTATGCATTTCTCTTGACATACAACCCTGCAGAAACATGAATGCACCATTAATTCACAAATAATGCATAATTAATACATAAATTATGCATAGAAAATGCATAATAATGGCACAATAAATGCTATAATGAATACATAGAATGCGAGATACCATCGATGCATTAACTGAAGAAGGCCCACAATGACCATCGAAGAGCTAAGACAGCAGGTTGCCCTTGGTGAAGACAGCAAGAGGCAATTCAAGATTGATGTTAAGAACCCAGAGGCACTCGCCGCGGAATTTGCTTCATTTGCCAATGCCGCAGGCGGAACAATGTTTATCGGCATCGATGACCATTGCGTAATTAGGGGTGTCAGCCGCAGTGAACTCGGCCGCATTAACCAACTCATCAGCAATACAGCAAGCTCGGGCGTACGCAGCAGCATCGCCGTATCTACCGAAAACATACTCATCGGCGAAGACCGTATTGTCATCATCGTTAGGGTGCCAGCAGGTCTAGACAAGCCCTATTTTGACAAGAACGGTTCCATTTGGATGAAAATGGGCTCAGACAAGCGGCGTATCTGCTCCAAGGAAGAGCTTCGCAGGATATTCCAAGATACCGACCAGTTCCATGCAGATGAACTGCCTACCAAGGGCACCATCGAGGATATTGACACCGACATTCTCAACGACTACCTAGAAAACAACCTGCATGTCAGCCTGCCAAGTGAACCACATCAGCAGGTTAGGCTGCTGAGGAATATCGGGCTGATAGCAGATAATGGGAACCTTAACCTAGCAGGCTGCCTGCTATTTGCGAAATACCCTGACCGCATTAAGCCGTCATTCATCATCAAGGCAGTTGTGTTTCCTGGCATCGTGCGGTCAGCATCAACATATCTTGACTACGAGGATTTCAATGGCAATCTGCGGCAGCAGTATGACGGCATCATGGCGTTCATCGCCCGCAATCTGCATAAGGTGCCGTCGGGTGCTAGCTTCAACTCGCCACCGCGTCCAGAAATACCGCGAGAGGTATTTGAGGAGCTAATCGTCAACGCGTTGCTGCACAGGGATTACCTTTACGAATCACCTATACGAGTGTTTATATTCTCCAACCGTATAGAAATCATCAGCCCTGGTAACCTGCCAGATTTCCTTACCGTTGACAAGATGAAGTCTGGAACATCAGTGGTGCGTAATCCCATTTTGGTATCATTTGCAACCAAGGGCTTACTGCCTTACCATGGCATTGGCTCAGGCATTCTCAGGGTGCAGCGACTATGGTCGAATGTGTTGTTTGAGGAAAATCCCCTCGAAAATTCATTCACTGTATCTATCTCTCGTCCCGATGCTGATGGTGAAAATCAATCGGAAATCGGCCCTGGTATCGCTCGTGAAGCGGGTTCATCGCACTACAGCTCCCGTATCCGTGATGACGGATACCAGAAGTATGCTGCATCTGGATCAAGCAGATACAAGGATGACGACGAAGACGATTACGATCTCAACAGCCCAATTGTTTTCGACCATCCGAAGGCGCCTGAGCGCCAAATCGAATCAACAAGCGAGAATCTACCCACCAACAGCAACACAGCCGATGATAACGCTGCGACGGACACACGGTATCTCGGCAAGCTAGATCAAACGATAGTTAACCTCATCCAACAAGATGCGGAGATAACATCCGAGCAGATTGCTCAGAGAACAGGAAAGTCACAGCGTGGAATCATGCAGCACATCACCAAGCTCAAGAAGCTCGGCGTGATAGAGCGCGTCGGCCCCAATCGTGGTGGCTATTGGGCTGTGCGTAAGGGCTAGAACGCTGAAGCTATCGGGCTTGGTGACCATACGACCGTGGACCGGTTAACCGGCTGTAAGAGAGATCCTAATATATAGCTGGGGTGCGATAGTCAATACCGCCCCCAGCTATGAACACATTAGTGTTTGAGTGTAGAATCTGTGAGATTTCCGCTTTCAGCCAAAGGCACATGCGAGTCATTAACAACATCGATAAGCCCTTTCACGAGGTTACCCGAGAAGATGCCTGAACGAGCGCCTTTACGCAGAGATAGCGCTGGGCCATTACTGCCAGAAAACTCACAGCCGTTTACGATGATATCGCCGCCGAACACTTCTATACTCGCTGCCTTTTTAGCGGTTACCCAGTTGAGTTTGCAATTGCTTAGCATCACCGAGCCTTTACCTGCAACACGTACATTGAACCCTACGCCACCCCACAACGAACAGTTGGTCAGCGATATGCTGCCTGTATTAGTCGCTTTCACAGTAACATGAGCCGAATCCGTGTTGTTGCTGCCGGAAAACTGGCCATTGGCAATTAATAGTCCTTGGCTGGCACAATCATCAACCATCACGCCAAATCGGCACTGATCAGCGGCGATACCCCACAAGCTGCCAAACGCTCCGCCCTCATTGACGTGTATGAAGTGGTAGCCTATTTTGTATCCCTTGCAGTAGGTGTTGCTGACTTTCTGCCAGCTGGTGTGCCCGAAAATAAACGCCTCACCGCTATCGCGCTGTAGCTGCTGCAGTGCGGGTTTACCCTCCCACATCCATGAAGGGCTAAATTGCACATTGTCTATGCGGCCCGGTTCGGTGCAGCGATCTATATATATGCCGCGAAACAACGGCTGGCCATACACTCCTTGGATGTTGTGGCGAGATCCGCCTTTGCTGCCGAAATCTATAGCTTGATACGGGTTCACCAGCGTGCAGTCGATCACACTTGGGTTCTCCGCTCCAGAGCTTGCAATTGTATAAGGATACGGCACTGGCTTATCGGCGCTTT
>CAZFLA010000154.1:0-8126 GCA_964519405.1 uncultured bacterium | reverse complement strand
GCTAAAACTGTGTTGACATCGGTATCCAGATTTAATACCCCATTAAGCCGGATGGAAGTTGAAGTGGGCATTGAACTGCGAATATCTAGAGCCCCTGGAATAAAGACGGGCAGTGAATAACGGGAATGAGCGTCAAGCACAGCTGAATCAATTTGAACAGGCCACTCCGAACCCGTCTGCTGCAGTTGAAAATGAGCATATTTGCCGGATGTATTAGCCACAGGCAAACCATGCACACCAGCCACGCCGTTCATCATGCGATAATCCCGCATACCACCCATAGCCCATCTACCTGCACATATCGAACTAAATCCGATGTTTAGGTCAGGGACATTCGCCACACCCCAAACCTTGATTTCCCCGGAAGCCTTGAGGCCCATGCTGAAGCCATCACCTGCAGCGACTGCTACGAATCCTGAATTGGGATTAGGAACATTTAACTGACCTTTGGTGTTGCTGCCCCATGCGACTATGCTGCCATTAGATTTCAACCCTAAACTATGGTTGTATCCTGCAGCCACACCCATAAAACCAGAGTTAGGTTCTGGAACGCTGCATCTCCCATTTCCGGCATTACCCCAAGCAACGATTTCGCCCGTATTTGTCAAAGCCAACGCATGGCTTTCACCAGCAGAGATAACAGCAAAGTTGGTCCCAGATGGCACTCCACTTACTTGGCTGTCACCATTCCATCCCCAGGCATCAAGGCTGCCATCAGATTTCAGGCCGACTGTATATCCGCTGCCCGCAGCGACTTCGCGAAACCCAGTGGCTTGTGCAGGCAGTTTCGCCGCATTTGTGTCGCCCCAAGCTTTCAATGAGCCATCGTTCATGATGGCGACTGTATGATAAAACCCACACGCCACTTTATTGAAGTTTGCATTATCAAGTCCATCGGGTAGTTTGGCTTGTTTGAATCCGTTGTCGCCCCATATCTCGAGCTTTCCGTCATCACGCACCGCAGCACCGTGATATGAACCCAACGACATGCTTTTAAAGGACTGCACGCCATACGCACTAGACTGTCCGTAGTTATTTAACCCCCAACACACGACAGAACCATCTCGCATAACTGCAGCAACATGATCATCATTAGCAGATACACTTTTCACATTAGCCGTGATAGGTAGTTCGTGAGTGAAGTTCCATTGATCATAACCGAATGATATTAATGATCCGTCTGCTTTCCAAGCAAATAGCGTTACTGCTCCCGATGCGATACCAACAAAACCTGTGTTTGGTGTAGGTAAGGTAACAATGGAATTATCTGGCATCTCCTTGCGATATATAAGTCCCCAAGGCACCACTGAGCCATCATTCTTCAAACCTAAACTAGCATAACGACTGATAGCGATCGCTTGAAAGCCGTTGTTTGGTTCGGGAACTGTATTTTCACCCCAGTTCTGGCTATCGTCACCCCAACAAACAACGCTTCCGTTTTGGCGAAGCGCCATGCACCTATTACCAGCAGCAGCTATTGCTGTATATCCAGAATTGGGTTGTGGGATGTTGGTCACTTGGCCATATGAATCATCACCCCAAACTTCGATACTGCCATCTGTATGCAAAGCCATACTGTGCATATCACCTGCTGCTATAGCTTTGATCCCGCTATTTACAAGTGGTTGATTGCCGGATCCGTTGGTGTTCCCCACTCCAAAAGTCGTCACAGTGCCATCGCTTCGAAGCAGCACTGTATGTTCAGTGCCTGCAGCCACAGCTACAATACCTGAGTTAGGCCATGGAACGATGAGGTTTCCGGACTTAGCGTCACCCCAACACACTACATGCCCATCTGACTTTAAGGCTACAGTGTGTCGTCCGCCCACAGCGGTTTGTATAACGCCATGACCATTCATGGGACTAATTCGGGTGGTATTCCATACTTCAAAAGGTTTAGCCGACGCGAAGGACGGCAATAGAGCTATGGTAGCAGCAGCCGTAATGGCCGGTCTAAGAAATCGTAGTAACATGCGTTTCTCCTCTGATCGGTCGAATATGTCAGCACTGTTTCATCGTACCATAAAGGTGTACAAATCAAAACACTTTTGTAGATCCGAATTGAAACTAGACGCACTATCGGTGTGACATGTGCGCCTACCTGAGCGATGGAGCTGCCCATATACCATAAGTATAGTGCACATGTCACCAAATATCGGTATCATGATATGATCAAGCCAATGTATAGGGGTATTATCACCATTACAACCAGGACCATAGATGATGATTGTTATTCGATATGTCGTCTGAGGTTTGTGTTGAGTTTTAAGCTGATGTCGACACAGAACAGTCAACTCAGGGCGTTGACAAAAATCCCCTGCAGAGGGTGCTATTCCCTCTGCAGGGGATCGGGATCTAGGCCTCTAGGGCTTGGCTGAGATCATCCAGGATGTCTTGGATGTCCTCAATGCCAATAGACAGGCGGATGAAGTCCGGGCTGCAGCCGCTGGCTATCTGCTCTTCTTCAGACAACTGCTGGTGAGTTGTGCTGGCAGGATGAATCACCAATGACTTGGCATCGCCGATATTCGCTAACAGGCTCAGCAGTTTAAGCTTGTTGATGAAGCTCTTGCCAGCGGCCAATCCGCCGACGATGCCGAACCCAACCATTCCGCTGAACTGGCCATCTTTGAAATATTTCACCGCATGCTTGTGTGTTGCGGAACTCTCCAAACCGGGATAGCTCACCCAGGCCACTCTTGGATGTGCTTCCAGGAACTGAGCCACTTTCATGGCGTTGCTGCTGTGCCGCTCCATGCGTAGGCTGAGAGTTTCCATACCCAACATAATCGTCCATGCATTGAACGGACTGATACAGCACCCCAAGTCGCGTATGCCGCACAAGCGCGCTTTGTTGATGTATGCCATATTCCCCATGGATGCAAACACTAAACCATGATAGCTGTCGTCAGGTTCGGAGATGCATGGGAACTTGCCGTTGCACCAGTCAAACTTACCGCCATCAACAATCGCTCCGCCGATGACAGCACCGTGTCCGGCCAGATACTTGGTTGCGGAATATACCACGATGTCCGCGCCGTGTTCCAGAGGCTTCACCAAAGCGCAGGTTGCCATCGTATTGTCGATAATCAACGGAACACCTGCGTCATGAGCCACTTTAGCGACGCCTTCGAGGTCGATGACATTCAGCAGAGGATTACCCATTGTCTCTGCATATACAGCTTTAGTGTTAGGCTTAATGGCTGCTTTGAAGTTCGCAGGGTCACTAGGGTCAACAAATGTGGTCTCTATCCCCAGTCGCGACAGCGTGTTTTTGAGAAGAGTATAGGTGCCGCCATATAATGTGGAACTGGCGACGATGTGCTCGCCCGCTTGGGTAATGGTCGTTATTGCCAATAGCTCTGCTGACATGCCGCTTGACGCAGCCAACGCACCAGAACCACCCTCCAACAATGCCAATCGGTTCTCGAAAATTGCGGTGGTGGGGTTGCCTAATCGGGTGTAAATATTACCTGGCTGCTGCAGACCAAACACACTGGCGGCATGGTCAGCATCCTCAAATAGAAATGACGAGCTTAGGTATAGGGGCACAGCTCGACTCAAAGTGTCCTTATCGGGTTTATGCCCTCCGTGAAGGGCCAATGTGTCAAACCTTAGTTTCGATTCATCCGGTTGAAATGGCATTCACATGATCTCCTAATCTAAACGGCGCACTGCACCGAGATATTTCTTCCACGGTTTAAAACCGATCTTTCCGTAAAAATCTAGAAGTGATGTCCAATCTATGCACATCTCCGTTATACCCTGTTCCTGTAACTTAGCCACGCCGAGGCACAATAACGCAAAGCCGATGCCCTGCCCTCTCACCGCTTTACTGCATCCGATGGCACCAAGCCCTCCAAACTCAGCAGCTCGAGTTCCTGCCCATATCTGCGATGGGCCAATAGCCTTTGCGCTGGCGTTGTATATTTGACAGAAGCCCTCAATGGTGTTGCCAATCTGTGCAACGAGGATTCCTTCGCCGTTACCTTCGGCTTGAAGCCGGCATATCGCTTCATACTTCCACCGACCAGGGAACTCACGGTCAAAGAAGTTCAGCATCGCCTCTAGCTGATCTGGTTGAAGAGGAGCAATCTGCACATCCGGGCGTGATGCTAGTGTCTGCTCAACCCTGTCTGGCACCGAATATCCGCTGAGGTCGCGGTGAAGGTCGTAAGATGCACCGCTAAACTCATAATGACGCGATGTCAAGGCTTCTATCAGTTCAGGCCTATCATCAGGAACGCCCGCAAAAGTATGGAAGGGATCTTTACCAAAGGTTATGACCTTCACACCCCTTGCCCTTAGCTCATCTTCTGCCCAATCCAGCAGTTGAAGCTTGGCTTGCATGTCTGTGCCGATCAGCATGTGGATGTATCCCTGGCCGTCCATCAACCCAGAGCTGTCGAGCGGTTCCTGACAGGTACGCAGCACGCAGATGCCTGTTGGGGTATCCCCTTGAAAGGCGATGCATGCGTCACGTGAGGTGTAGTGACGCGTGCAAAAAATCCTCTGCTCAGCCACTTTCGGGCTTAACGGCCACTCCGGCCCCATGTCTGCAGCCCACATTGTCGCTAGTATCGAAATATCTTCTGGAACCAAAGGTCTTAACTGCATAGCATCCCCCAAATCAAAAAGGGCGTCCCTAAGGACGCCCGTCAAGATGAATATCTGGTTATTTCGTGGTTATTGACTTTTGCACGAAATTCAACCGTAAATCAGCAAGATGCCGATCGAATTCCCGTCGTTCACTATCGGATTCTAGGATAGGCTTCACAACCTTCGCTAGTGCTTCGATTGTATCGATGGCTAACTTCGCGTCATCAAGGTTGACGGTGACATCCTTACCCGGCGCAGGCATAAATCCCAACGCGATCTGGGCTCGGAAATCCATCTCCTGCACCATCATCGTCAGCATAGCCGTGATTGACGGCAGTTCGTAGCTTTGAGCATTCTGTTCGTCTGCAGGGTTGCCAGACGGTTCCTGTTCATTTTTAACTTCGTCACTCATATGGTATACCTCCAGATATCTTAGGGGCGCCGTTACAGCGCCTCTAAATTACTTAGCGAGAGAACTAATGAGGTCGCTCTCATCTTGGTTCAGCCACATCGTTTGTTCACGATCAGGGCCTACACTCACTGCAACGACAGGGGTTTCGGTAAGCTCTTGGATGTGCATCACATACTTCTGAGCTTGCTCTGGCAACTCCTGCCAACTGCGCACACCTGTGATCTCCTCTTTCCAACCGGGAAGAGTTTCATACACAGGTTCGCATCTGTCAAGCAAATAGCTGTCTGCTGGGAAGTCTTTTGTTACAGTGCCGTCTGGCATTTTGTAGGCTACGCACACTTTGATCTCGTCCAGCCCGCTTAAAACATCCAGAAGGCTTACTGCCCATCCCGTCAAGCCGTTAATGCGTGAGCTATAACGCAGGATCACCGTATCAAGCCATCCGCATCGGCGAGGTCTACCCGTAGTGGTGCCATATTCATGACCGCGTTCGCGCAGGTAGTTGCCGTTTTCGTTATCTTGTTCGGTTGGGAATGCGCCAGCACCAACACGAGTAGTATATGCTTTGGCTACGCCAAGAACACCGTCTATCATTGTTGGGCCGACACCTGTACCTAGGCAAGCGCCTCCAGACAATGGGTGCGATGATGTGACAAACGGGAATGTGCCATGGTCTATGTCCAGTAAAGCACCTTGAGCGCCTTCGAACACCACCTTTTTACCCGACTTCACAGCTTCGTATACCAGCGGCTCTACATGATCAACATACGGCTTCAGTTCGTCCGCGAGTGGTGCATATTGCTTCAACAGCTCTTCAACACTAGGCAGCTCTGCGCCATACATGTGGGTAAAGATGGGAGCTTTCTCTGTCAGATTGCGCCGTAAAGCAGCTTCAAACCGCTCTGGATCGACGAGGTCAATCATACGGATACCGACACGAGTTGTCTTGTCGGCATAGGTAGGACCGATACCTTTACCTGTTGTGCCAATCTGTCCCTTACCTCGCTTTGTTTCCTGCAATGCGTCAAGCATCTTGTGGTAAGGCATCACCACATGTGCGGTGTGGCTAATCTTCAGGTTGTTTACAGGTATACCACGATCTTTCAGCCCGTGTATCTCATCAAGCAGAATTGCGGGGTCTACAACCACGCCGCCTGCGATGATGTTCATCACGCTCTCCTTAAAGATACCGGAGGGGATGAGATGTAAGGCAAACTTCTGGCCATTGAAGGTTACGGTATGTCCGGCATTACTGCCGCCTCCGTATCGGACTACCATATCAGCATCTTGCGCGAGGCAGTCTACTAGTTTTCCTTTGGCTTCGTCGCCCCATTGGGAACCAACTACAACAACTGTGGGCATCAGCTTTAAACAGCGGCCAAGACCGCCGTCCTCCTTTTACAGCGGTGGGCATTCAATCCCACTCAGTGACAGCGAAACGCTGTTAGGCCTCTAATCCGCCCAACAGCGCCGCTACTCCATCGGAAGTTTAACAGTGTTCATCGGTCTTGTCAAATGCCAGGATATGCTGTGCTCAAGAAGGCGCACCACCGTAACTACTCTCACGATCATTATCCGATGAATATAAATGCTAAAGATCATCAAAAACCGGTATAAATACAAGGTTCAATCACGTCATCAACTGAGTAAACTAACTACATACAGCCTCTGCGCAACGCGTCTAGATTCGTGAGGAACAATGATGATCCAAAAACTTGCCAGTATACTCCTAGCATTCTTCACTGCAACCGCTGTTTGGGCGGATTCGCCATATACATTATGGATTACCCCCAAAGGCGATGATCCCACAGCGATATCCCAACCAATAAGCATCAAACCCGATGGTGTCGTTGAGTTAACTGTATGGTATCGTGCCCCCGATGCCGACCCCGATCCAAGTATAAACTACGGGCTCATCGGGCTAGAGGTGTGTCTGGGATGGGATACATCCACAAGCATGGGCACTGCGGCAACTCCGCAAAATCGTCGGCTTGCTCTGGATGGCACACTCGCACAGGCATTGACTGTCTACCAAACTGGCCCTGGCGGCAATGCTCTATGCGGGTTCCGAGCCGCGTCGGGCAGTGCCAGCGATTCTGAACGTCCATATGGTCTGCAGTTTTCGCATGCTTCCCTCTCAGGCTTCCCTGCTTCCGATGCACAGAAGCTGTTCGACATCAAGCTGCGAAATCTATCGCTTCAACCCGGAGATTCGCAGCAAGTCGTGATCTGGGATGCGGCGACTGGGGTTTCGTATACCAGTTACCTCGCTGCCGTGCAGAACCAAGTCATACGGTTAGGCACCAGCTCCATAACAGTGCGATGCGACAGTAATGAAAACTCCATATCGGGTAAGGTGAACATCGGTGTACCCGGACGGCAAGGGTTGCTGCGTCTTTATAAGCAGGGCTCACAGCAGCCCGATGCGAGCATCACCGTTCAACCCGATGCACTTGGCAGCTTCACGGTGAAAACTACGCTTTCTGGCACCTATTCGCTGCAGTTTGTATGGGCGAACCATGTCTCGCGGTGCCTGAAAGGGATTACCATAATGCCGGATACTGTGCTTCCCGCGGAGATCACATTATCTAACGGCGATGCAGACAATGACGGGCAAGTGAACCTGTTTGACATCGTGGAGCTAGATAAAAACTTCGGCTCGTCGACATCACCAGCAGACCTTGATGGTGACGGACACATTAACCTATTCGACTATGTGGTGATAGACCAAAACTTTGGAGCACAGTCTGACAGCTTATAACAATCTTTCATATACATAGGCTGTTAGGAGTTTAACGCAGCACTGTATCTCCGCAATAATGTTGCGGCAATACGGGCGAGGTCTTTGCGGAAACCCTCTGGCTGAAGAACCTCCACGTCGATACCCCATCCCAAAATCCATGGCATCAATTCACCCGAACCATAGGGTTCCAACGAGCAAAGCAAGCAGCCATCGGCCATCTCTTGGTCAATATGAAGTCGAATGCCGTTCAGCTGCTTTATAGCTGGAGCCACTTTCGCACTGAACCGCAGTAATATCTGGGGTTCAGTTTGCTTTGGCATCTCCTCAATACAGCGCTGAAACCGCGCCTCGGCATCCATCTTACTGGGCTTG
>CAZFLA010000153.1:0-8131 GCA_964519405.1 uncultured bacterium | reverse complement strand
TATATCTCCTGTGTGCCCGGGAATACAATCATGCGAACGTCAGGATGAACTTGCTTCCCACGAATAACGCTGACCAAATCGCGAAGATCTTCAATACGCCCGTTAGTGCAGCTGCCAACCACTACCTGGTCAATCTTGATGTTGTCTTTCACCGCTTCAGAGATCGTATGGGTGTTTTCCGGCAGGAATGGGTATGCCACGATGGGCTCCAAGGTATTGCAGTCAAACACTATTTCGTCGCAATAATAGGCATCCGGGTCAGAATTGTAGCATACATACTCACGCTGAGCTCTGCCTTCGACATACTCTTTGGTGATGGCATCAGGTGCGATGATCCCGTTATCTGCCCCACCCTCAATTGCCATGTTTGCCATGGTAAATCTATGGCACATCGGCAGCGAAGAGATCACATCACCGGTGAACTCAAGGGTCTTGTTTAGCCCGCCGTCGACACCAATCTTACCGATGGTAGCCAGAATTAGGTCTTTTCCGCCGACCCACTTCTGCAGCTTACCGTTAAATACTACCTTTACCTGGTCGGGAACGCGAAGCCAGATTTCGCCCAATGCCATGGCACCAGCTAGGTCTGTAGAACCAACTCCCATACTAAAAGCGCCTAACGCTCCATATGTACAGGTATGGCTATCAGCACCAATTGCGATATCACCAGGCAACACCAAGCCTGCGTCTGGAAGCAATGTATGCTCGATGCCCATGCGGCCAACTTCAAAGTGATATGGCAGATCATGTTCTTTAGCAAATGCCTTCATCTCTTGTGCTAAAGTCGCACTCGCGATATCTTTTGCAGGAAGCGAATGGTCAGGTACGAGTCCAACTCGGTTTTTATCAAACACAGTTGGAGCGCCCATCTTTCTAAACTGCCTAATAGCTATCGGAGCTGTAATATCATTACCATGGAGAAAGTCCACCTTACAGGTAACTAGATCTCCCGGTGATACATGGTCTTGACCCGCATGTGCGGCCAAGATTTTCTCGGTTATCGTCATGCCCATGGCTTTAGTGTCCTCCGTTAAGTCTTAAATGCTAAGTTGCTTATTCGGCATCTTCGGTCATACCGCTTCGATGCTCGTGCTGGCTTTTTCCACTCAGCAGCTTGTTAATGGCTTGCAGATATGCCTTGCATGAAGCAACTACGATATCGGTGTTAGCACCGCGTCCCGTGTAAATTGCACCTTGTTCAGAGCGGATACGAATGGTAACTTCAGCCTGCGCATCAATCCCCTCAGTAACACTCTGCATACTGTAATCCATAAGTTCACATGGCAGCTGCACAATTTTGTCAATGGCTTGGTAGCAAGCGTCTACAGGCCCAGTTCCTGTAGCCACACTTGTATGCAATTGTCCATTTGTGTGTTTAAGCTGAACCGTAGCTGTCGGCACGGCAATATTACCACTGACGACTTGAGCCAGTTCCAACTCGTAGAGCTGTTCAGATACTGCCGTGTTATCGGCCACGAGGCTAAGCAAATCCTCATCATATATTTGTTTTTTGCGGTCAGCTAAAGCCAAAAACTGGTTATAGATGTCTTCAAACTGAGTTGCATCATAGCTGTAGCCCAATTCTTCAAGCCGATGTTTCACACCATGGCGCCCGCTTCGTGCACTAAGGATGATTTTGCTTTCCTTGACGCCGACAACAGCAGGATCGATTATTTCATACGTTGTGCGTTCTTTCAGCACGCCATCCTGGTGAATACCAGATGAGTGCGCGAAAGCATTAGCTCCAACAATAGCCTTGTTTGGCTGAACGATGATACCCGTCAGCGTGCTAACAAGACGGCTTGTTTTGAATATTTCTGTGGTATTAATATTGGTATAAGCACCGCTAAATCTGTCAGGACGTGTGTAGATGGCCATAACAACCTCTTCCAAAGAGGTGTTGCCAGCACGTTCACCCAATCCATTTACGGCAACTTCCACCTGTCGTGCTCCCGCCATCACACCTGCCAACGAGTTCGCGGTCGCCATGCCCAAATCATTGTGGCAATGGACGCTTATGCGAGCTTTGTCAACATTAGGCACATTGTTCATGATGCCCGCGATAAGTGCCCCAAACTCCTCAGGTGTGGTGTATCCTGTGGTATCAGGCACATTGATGACGCATGCACCGGCTGCAATGATGGCTTCAACAACTTGATATACATATTCAAGATCAGCACGGCCACTGTCTTCCATGAAGTATTCCACTTCTGGAACCAAAGAACGTGCGAGCTTAACAGCAGCTACACCCTTGGCCAATGCTTCTTCACGCGACATACGCAGCTTGTTTTGCAGGTGGTTATCGGAAACGCCAAGTCCTGTATGTATACGGCCGCAAACCGCGTCTTTCAGCGATTCTGCGGCACATTCTATGTCCTTCTGTACTGCGCGCGTTAATGCACACACTACAGAAGATTTCACGATCTTACTAATCTCTTGCACGGACTGGAAGTCTCCTGGTGAGGAGATAGGAAATCCGGCTTCAATCACATCAACATGAAGCTTTTCTAGCTGCCGTGCGATTTCCAGTTTTTCATGGAAGTTGAGTGAAGCTCCCGGCGATTGTTCGCCGTCACGCAGCGTGGTATCAAATACGTAAACCCTATTTACGTTCTCCATGGTGTGATTTCTCCTTTTTGTGTTTATGTGGTGGGTCGGTATTTTACCGACCCACCATGGAATTCAATGACTACTTTGCGTTCACTGGTTTGTGAAGCCAAGTCATCATAGAGCGAAGCTCTGCACCAACTTTTTCAAGTTGACTATCGTCGTCAGCTTTTGTTAGTGCGCGGAACATAGGACGGTTAGCCTTGTTCTCAAGGATCCAGTTCTTTGCGAACTCGCCGCTCTGAATCTGGCTCAGTACTCGCTTCATCTCAGCGCGGGTCTCGTCAGTGATGATGCGTGGTCCAATGACCATGTCGCCCCACTGTGCGGTGTCGGAAACGCTGTAGCGCATACCAGCGATACCGGACTCGTGCAGTAGGTCAACGATCAGCTTCAGTTCATGCATACATTCGAAGTAGGCGATCTCTGGCTGATACCCAGCGTTAACTAGGGTCTCGAAACCAGCTTTCACCAATGCGACGGTTCCACCGCAGAGAACAGCCTGCTCACCGAAGAGGTCGGTTTCGGTTTCCTCTTTAAAGGTTGTCTCGAGCATTCCTGCGCGAGCTCCGCCTAGACCCTTACCGTAAGCCATAGCAATCTGTCGGCAGTTTCCAGTGGCGTCCTGGAAGATGGCGAAGAGGCAAGGCACGCCTGCACCCTCTTCATACTGACGTCGTACGAGGTGACCTGGTCCCTTAGGAGCAACCATGAAGACGTCGGTGTGCTCATCTGGGATGATCTGGCTAAAGTGAATATTGAAGCCGTGTGCAAAAGCAAGCGCAGCTCCCTTCTTCAGGTTAGGTTCGATGTCTTTCTTGTACATGTCAGCCTGGTATTCATCGTTAACCAGGATCATCAGAATGTCAGCCTTCTTGGCGGCTTCGGCGGCACTCATCACTTCAAAGCCGTTCTCTACAGCAGTATTCCAGTTACGGCTGCCGGGTAGGTCAGCAACGATTACGTTCATTCCGCTATCACGTAGATTCTGTGAATGAGCGTGACCTTGACTGCCGTATCCGATGATGGCAATTGTCTTGCCGGCGAGAACCTGAAGGTCCGCGTCCTTTTCGTAGTACATCTGTGCCATGATTGAGATGTTCCTCCAATTTTTTGGGCGGTCTGCATTACGCATCGACCGTCATTGTTTATTTGGTGCTATTAAGCGGTCTTATGGCCCCTAGCCATGGCTATGACACCAGTGCGAGCCATTTCCCGGATTCCGTAGTTATCCATCAAGTTGGCAAAAGCATCAACTTTCTCTGAGCCACCTGTCATTTCGATAAGCATATCTCTTTCGCCTACGTCAATGACTCTAGCTCGGAAAATATCTACCAGCTCTAGGATCTGGGAGCGCTGCTCCGGCTCTGCTGCAACTTTAATCAGCGCTAGTTCGCGCTCAACTGCGGTGCAGTCAATATAGTCGGCAACACGGATTACATCGATCAGCTTATTTAACTGTTTTGAGATTTGCTCCACCACACGGTGGTCGCCCCGCGCTACGATTGTCATGCGGCTGATATCTGGATCTTGTGTGACAGATACCGCCAATGATTCAATATTATATCCCCTTCGAGCGAAAAGACCAGCGACACGCGCTAAGACACCCGAGTGGTTCAACACGATTGCTGTGATCGTGTGCAGAGGTTCATTTGCGATCGGTTGATTCATCGTGTCAGCTCTCCTACTCTTGGTCCTTAATTAATTCAGCAAGTGCTGCTTCATCATCAGCGAAAGACCATGTCTCAGCATCTGTATCAACTGTAACTTTAGGTGCTACATCACCATTCATTAACATCATTTGGTCAACAGTCTGTCCCGCAGGAATCATGGGGTAAACTTTGTCCATTGTCAATGTCTGGAAGTCCAGCAGAACCGGTCGTTTGGTTTCTGCCAAAGCCTTTGCTATAGCAGCTTCAACTTCTTCTGCTTTTTCTACCCGAATACCAACTGCACCATATGCTTCTGCTAGGCGCGGAAAGTCGGGGCTAGCCTCTAGGCTGACGGAGCTGTATCGTTCCTTCCAGAACAGTTCCTGCCACTGGCGGACCATACCCAAAGTTTTGTTGTTCATGATGGCAATGACTATCGGCAGTTCGTAAACGACAGCCGTCATCATCTCCTGTATACACATCTGTATAGAGCCATCGCCTGTAATACAGATCACTTTCTTGTCTGGATTGGCTAACTGGCTGCCGATAGCAGCAGGAAGACCAAATCCCATGGTTCCTAATCCACCAGAGGATATAAACTGATGCGGCTTGGTCGTGTGCACGAACTGAGCCGCCCACATCTGGTGCTGACCAACGTCAGTTGCGAAGATGGTATTCTCAGGCGCCATTTCCCACAGCTTGCGGATAATACCTGATGCATGCATCTCACCATCATCTGGTGCAACCATGGGGAATCTTTGTCGCCATTTGGCAACCTGGTTGTTCCACATGGTGTGGTTATTATCGGCGACTGCTTGGTTTAGCTCTTTCAGCACTGTTTTGACGTCACCAACGATAGGAATATCACATGGTATGACTTTTCCGATCTCAGCCGGGTCGATATCTATGTGTATGACCTTAGCATTCTTTGCAAACTGATCAACTTTGCCGGTCACGCGGTCATCAAACCGTGCACCAACAGCAATCAACAGATCACAGTGATTCACCGCGTAGTTTGCATATGCGGCACCGTGCATACCCAGCATGCCTAAGCAGTTCGGGTGATTTTCATCAATTGCGCCTTTACCAAGCAACGTGGTGGTAACCAAGATGTCTGCCTTTACGCTAAGTTCCGTGACTTCATCTTGTGCATTTGATGCGATGGCACCGCCACCCACGTATAGTATTGGACGCTCTGCTTCATTGATAGCTTCCGCTGCTCGTTTAACCTGCATGCCGTGACCACGATATGTAGGCCTATACGACGGGATATCAACCTGTGTGGGATATGTATTCGGATCCCACTCTACAAGCGCTGCGCTGACGTCATTAGGCAGGTCTATCAACACTGGTCCTGGCCGACCGCTGCGAGCGATGTAGAATGCTTCTGACACCACTTTAGGTATGGACATAGCATCACGAACAAGATAGTTTTGTTTTGTGATGGGCATGCTCAGTCCTACAGCATCAGTCTCTTGAAATGCGTCCTTACCGATATTCGAGGACTTCACCTGACCAGTGATGGCCACCATAGGTATGGAATCCATCAGAGCGTTAGCGATACCGGTGATAAGGTTAGTAGCACCAGGCCCGGATGTAGCCAAACAGACACCAACCTTGCCCGTCGAGCGAGCATATCCATCAGCCATGTGGGCTGCGCCCTGCTCATGGCGTACAAGGATGTGCTCGATGTCACGGTATTCGTATAGAGCATCGTATACAGGCAATAAGACACCGCCTGGGTACCCGAAAATATGCTTCACATCTTCACGCCGAAGGCACTCCAGCAGTATCTGAGCACCGGTCATCGTTGGCATATCGCACCTCCAGAAATAAAAAATAACCTCTCGTCTCAAGGGACGAGAGGTTGACTCACGCGGTACCACCCTTGTTGATTAGTCTTGATATTTCACATAGACTAACCCACTTATGGACGCTGTTACGGGCGAACCCGAAGCTATTTAATAAGTGCTATTCACTGTTCAACAGCTCAGCTCACAGGTGAGATTCCTTCGCGTTCGCTGCTGTCTCACACCAACCGACAGCTCTCTGAAAGTCGAAACGCGTTGTACTATCCTGGTCACGGCTTTTCGGTAAATTGTTTACCTATTGGATATATCAATAAGATAATGTATTCATAATTTACCTGAAATTTAACAGTATGTCAATAGACATCATGCTATAGCATGCCCTCTCGCCATGGCAATCACACCTGTTCGTGCCATCTCCCGGATCCCGTACCGAGATATCTGCTCAGCAAATGCATCTACCTTGGCATGTCCGCCAGTCAGTTCAATGAGCAAATCGCTTTCGCTTATGTCTATGACGCTTGCTCGGAATATACTGGCTAATTGAAGTATCTCTGAGCGCATCTCTGGTTCAGCTGAAACTTTGATTAAGGCAAGTTCGCGTTCAGCAGCTGTACCAGATGGATAATATACCACCCGCAGCACATCGATCTGCTTGTTTAGCTGTTTGCATATCTGCTCAACTACCTGAGGACCATCACAAGTCACGATGGTCATACGGCTGATATCAGCATCATCTGTGACTGAGACAGCCAGAGACTCGATGTTATATCCCCTTCTAGCAAACAGACCCGCTATCCGCGATAGCACTCCCGAATGGTTCCTGACGACAGCAGTGATAATATTCATTGTTCCACCTGTGTATTCCATATCAATATCATTCATTGCTGTCCTCTTTCATCATCCGTTCTAGCTGCAGTTCATCATCGCTGAATGACCAGGTCTCTGCGTCCTTGTCGACATTCATTACCACTTTAGGTGCGGTGACGCCTTCAGGAAGCATCATTTGGTCGACCGTTTGCCCTGCTGGTACCATTGGGTAGACGTTATCTAGTGTTATAGTCCTGAAATCAATCAGCACAGGTCTGTGGTTTTCTGCCAACGCTGCATCTATAGCGCTATCAACATCGTCGATATTCTCTACTCGTATACCAATAGCTCCGTATGCATCTGCGAGCTTCACGAAGTCCGGACTTGCTTCTAAACTCGTGGAACTGTATCGTTCCTTCCAGAACAGTTCCTGCCATTGTCGAACCATACCCAGTGTGCGGTTATTCATGATCGCTATGATTACGGGAAGCTCATATACAACCGCAGTCATCATCTCTTGAATGCACATCTGAATAGAGCCATCACCGGTGATGCAGACCACTCTCTTGTCGGGATTAGCTGTCTGAGCACCTATAGCAGCCGGCAGACCAAACCCCATAGTACCTAACCCACCGGATGTAATGAAGTGGCGAGGCTCGTGTGTCTGCACATGCTGTGCTGCCCACATTTGATGCTGTCCAACATCCGTAGCGAATACGGTATCTGCCGGCATGCGTTCCCAGAGTTTATGAATGATGGTCGAGGCATGCATTATCCCATCTTCTGGAGCACTAATTGGGAAGCGATGACGCCAGGCGTTAACCTGATCGTTCCACATATCATGATCATTCTCGTTGATGTTCTTAAGCATCTCGCTTAAGACCTGTTTAACATCGCCGACGATTGGGATATCGGCTTCCACGACCTTGCCAATTTCCGCAGGATCAATATCGATATGTATCACCGACGCAGATTTCGCGAATTGATCTACTTTGCCTGTTACGCGGTCATCAAATCGTGCTCCAACGGCTATGAGTAAGTCGCAATGGTTGACTGCATAATTCGCATATGCCGATCCATGCATTCCCAACATGCCTAAACAGTTAGGGTCGCTTTCATCAATGGCGCCTTTACCTAGCAATGTTGTGGTCACAAGTATGTCCGCTTTATGGCTTAGCTGCGTGATTTCTTCACGGGCACCTGAAGCAACCGCTCCCCCACCCACATACAACAACGGACGCTCTGCTTTGTTTA
>CAZFLA010000152.1:0-8235 GCA_964519405.1 uncultured bacterium | reverse complement strand
CGTCTGTCCGGTAATTGGGTCTCGATGGTGGCCAAAGGTAGGATCTTCTTCTGCGATCTTCTGTATGGCGTTGCTCAGCCTGTCTTCGTCCGCTTTCGTGGTCGCCCTTACTGCCAGATGGTAGCATGGTGCAGGGAACTCTGTAGGTGCATAAACAATCGGCTTGGCTTTGTCACACAAAGTATCATTGGTACCGGTAAACTGCAGTTTGGTTAGTGCAGCAATGTCTCCGGGGCCAACGGCTGGGGTAACCGCCTGCGACTTGCCTCTTACATAAGACACAGAACCGACGCGTTCTTCTTTTCCCTTACTGGCATTGAAAACATGGCTATCGCTCTTAAGCGTTCCACTCATTACCTTGAAGTAAGTGATCTTACCCACAAACGGGTCAGACGTAGTTTTGAATACAAATGCCGATAATGGCTCGGTTTCTAGTGCTTTACGTGAGGTTTGCGATTTATCTGCAGGATTAGTGCCAACAGCTTCTGGGTTGATATTAGGAGACGGCATCAGTTCAAAGATTAAGTCAATCAATGCTTGTATACCCACGGATGTGGTAGACGAACCACACACGATAGGATACACTTTTGCTTGCTTAACACCGGCAGAGATACCTTGCATGACTTCTTCTGCAGATAGCTCGCCCTCTTCTAGGTATTTCTCCATCAGCTCATCAGATCCTTCTGCAGCTGCTTCCATGATCCATTCTCGATAGGTTGAGATATCATCGTCTGCATCTTCGCTGATATCTGTAACGCCGTCTTTGGTATAGGATTTCATGGTGAGGATATTGATAACGCCAGTGAAATTGGCCTCTTGGCCTATAGGTATAATGAGGGGAACAGTAGAAGTGCCGCATAAGCTTCGATATTCCTTCACACGCGCGGAATAATCGGCATTTTCGCGGTCCATTTTGTTAACAAATATAAATCCGGGAAGACTGCGGCTTTTAATTCGATCCCAGCCGATTTCAAAGCCCACTTCAGGAGACACAGAAGCACGCGAAACTAATATCGCGCTGTCTGCAATTCTTAACGCACCTACCACATCGCCCGAGAAATCAAGGAAGCCCGGGGTGTCTAGGATGTTAATCTTACCGCTATCGGTGACTACCGGTAATACGGATGTATTAATGCTAATCTTACGTTTCTTTTCGTCATCGTCAAAGTCCGACATTGTCGAACCATCGTCTACTCTGCCCAAACGGTCGATATTCCCGGCTGCAAACATCATAGCTTCCGCAAGACTTGTCTTGCCAGCTCCGTTATGACCGAGAAATGCCACGTTACGAATCGCATCGATACCAACCTGTTTCATGATCCGCCTCCAAAAACAGAATTTAGTGCTGGTGATTGCGAACGCCTCTATACCATCACGCCCGACCGCGCTAATGCGTGGCCGGGCGATAGGCTATGAGATTGTCAAGGTATGACATCTTACGAAAAACCCGACCGGGAATGTTCCCGATCGGGTTGTTTTTACTTCTTCTCGAATGGAACCCCCAGGGCGCGGAGCAACTCCCTCGCCTCTTCGTCCGTCTTCGCTGAAGTGACCACGCAGATATCTAAACCGCGAACGCGGTCGACACTGTCGAAGTCGATCTCAGGGAAGACAGTTTGGTCCTTCATGCCGGTGGCAAAGTTGCCGCGGCCATCGAAAGAGCTAGCAGACAGCCCTTGGAAGTCACGAACACGGGGTAATGCTACACTAATCCACTTATCGAGGAAATCATACATAGCATCTCCGCGAAGGGTTACCTTTGTGCCGATCTTATGGCCTTCACGAATTTTGAAGTTCGAAATAGCCTTTCGAGCCACACAAACCACCGGCTTTTGACCAGAGATTGCGGTAAGGTCCTTCACAGCACCCTCGATCTGCTTTGGTTCGGCATCGCCTTGGCCTACGCCCATGTTGATGACGACTTTCAGCAGTCGTGGAACTTCCATTTTGCAGGAGTAGTTGAACTTCTCCTGCATTTTAGGAGCTACGTCATTTGCGAGCTTGGTTCTTAGTCTAGGGACATACTCACCCATTTGTTACTCCGCCCCAATAAACTCATTGCATTTTTTGCATCGGCGAACTCTTTTTTCGCCTACCAAACCAATCTCGACCCGGGTAGCTTTGCTGCAGTGCGGGCATACCAACATCACGTTAGATACGTGAAGTGGTGCCGGCTTACTAATGCGTCCCGTTTGGCTATTTGGCATAGCTCGGTTCATCTGGTTTACTTTTTGATGTCGAATGACCAAATTGCAGCCATCAACCATGACCCGGCTATTCTTTGGCATTGCGTGAATGATCTTCCCGCGTTTGCCCTTATCTTTACCTGCGATAATTTCCACTGTGTCGCCTTTGCGAACTTTCATGGGTTTCACCGCTGTATTATTCTTGTTCACGGCCTCAGCTTCCTCCTTATAAAACCTCTGGAGCCAGCGAGATCACACGCATATATGCGCGTTCGCGCAATTCACGTGCAACCGGCCCAAAGATTCGGGTTCCGCGGGGTTCCTTGTTATTATTGATAACAACTGCCGCATTTTCATCGAAGCGGAGCATGGAGCCGTCTTTGCGCTTAATTGGCTGACGGGTGCGAACAACCACAGCCTTAACCACATCGCTCTTCTTAACGAGCATACCAGGAGTAGCGCTCTTTACTACAGCCACGATGATGTCGCCTACGCGAGCATAGCGACTGTTGGAACCCTTCATTACCCTGATACACATTAGCTCTTTAGCACCGCTGTTATCGGCGGCTCTTAGTCGTGTGTAAATCTGGATCATCTATATAGCCCTCCCTTACTTGGCCTTTTCAACGACCCGGGCAACACGCCAGCACTTAGTTTTGCTGAGCGGACGTGTTTCCATGATCTCCACAACGTCGCCCACGCCACATGCATTCTGTTCGTCATGAGCGTGGAATCGAACGGTCTTCTTAACCGTCTTTCCGTATAGCGGATGGCGGAATCGGTTCTCCACCACCACGACCACGGTCTTATCCATTTTATCGCTGACTACGCGCCCTTGCCGAACTTTACGGCTGCTGCGTGCCAGATCTTTGGTAACCTCGGTCATCTATATCTCCTCTACGCCTTACGCGTCGGCAGACTTCTCGGTGATGAGTGTCATAATACGCGCCACGTTATTTCGTGTCACAGCAATGCTGGAGGTATCTGTAAGCTTACGCAGCGCTTGGTTCTGCCGAAGCGTGAACAGGCGCTCTTGTTGCTCTTTAAGCGTCTGCTGCAGTTCCTGATGGCTCAGTTTCCGCAACTCCGCTGCCTTTAGTGATTTCATTCTTCACCTCGAAGTCACGTCTCGTGACGAACTTAGTCTTGATTGGCAGTTTATACTGCGCTAGTTTCATAGCGGCTTTTGCCACATCTTCGGGTACACCAGACATCTCAAACAGAATGCGGTCTGGCTTGACCACAGCTACCCAGCCTTCCGGCTGTCCCTTACCGGAACCCATACGGGTTTCAGCAGGTTTCTTGGTGTAACTCTTGTCCGGGAAAATCCGGATCCAGATTTTACCACCACGTTTAATATACCGTGTCATTGCGATACGAGCAGACTCTATCTGGTTGTTGGTCATCCAGCAACTTTCCATAGCCTGTAGTGCGTAATCGCCAAATGCGATATAGTTACCGGAAGTGGCTCGGCCTCTTCGATGACCGCGTTGTACTTTGCGGTGCTTAACCCTCTTGGGCATCAACATGGCTAGTACGCCTCCTTCCCGAGTTCTGATCGCCTCTGCGGCCGCCACGATTGTTATTATTACGCGGTCGTCGGTCGTTACGGCGCTCACGTCGATCGCCTTCGCGGCGGTGTTCGTTGGCAGGGGTTCCCACCATCTTAACGCGCTCACCTGGCATAACATCGCCGCGGTAAACCCACACCTTAACTCCGATGTTTCCATAGGTAGTTGGTGCTTCGCTTAATGCATAATCTACGTCGGCTCGAATTGTTTGAAGTGGAATCTTACCATCTTTAACAACTTCGGTTCGAGCCATTTCACTACCACCCAAGCGGCCTGCGCATCGGATTTTAACACCCTGCACACCAGCTCGGTTGCAGCGCATAATACCCTGTCGCATTGCTCGCTTGAAGCTTACACGACGTGTAATCTGCTGTGCGATGTTGTCTGCAACTAGTTGAGCATATCGGTCGGGATTAGCGACCTCTTCAACGTGCACACGAACATCCGACAGAGGTTTCACATCTTTAGCACGAGATGCACGATGTGGAAATGCAGGATCAAGCAGCAGCGTTAAAGCTCTGCGCATGTCCTCAATTCCCTTACTCTGACGGCCAATGACCATACCGGGCTTAGCAGCAAAGATCGTTACGTCCACGCGGTTAGGCATGGGGCGGCTGATCTCTACGCAGGCGATACCGGCGTTAGCTAGTTCCGCTCGCTTCTTAGGCAATGTTTTGAGGATGAACTTGCGGATCGCTTGATCCTCTTTCACCCACAGTGCATAGCCCTTTGCGGAGAACCAGTGGCTGGTGTAGTCGCGGATAACTCCTACACGAAAGCCAATCGGATTGATTTTCTGTCCCAAACTGAACCTCCCTCAGGCCGCTTACTCTGTAGTTTCGGCGGGCTGAGCCGCTTTTGCGGTGCGTGTTTTACGGTTAACCCTCGTTGGACGGGGAACTTCGTTCACCTCGACCGTGATGTGCACCATCGGCTTGATAATCGGATACGCGCGCCCCTTATTTCGTGGGTGAATTCTCTTAAGGCGTGGGCCCTCATCCACTACGCATGATGTAATTTTCAGCGCGGATTCATCTATTGCTTCATTTCTTGTTGCAGCCAAGTCAATAGCGTTTGCTGCAGCGCTGTGAACTACTTTGTAGATCACTGCGGCAGAGCGCTGTGGACTGAACTTCAGGAACTGAAGCGCCTCTTCTACGTACTTACCCCGAACCGCATCAATGACGAGTCGCGATTTCTTAGGAGAAAGTCGTACGAATTTAGCGACAGCTTTTGCCATTATCTTTCTCCTTACTTCTTCTTCGTTGTGCGGTCATTTTGGCCGGCGTGACCTCGGAAGGTTCGCGTAGGCGCAAATTCACCGAGTTTATGGCCAACCATATTTTCGGTGACGAACACAGGTATATGTTTGCGTCCATCATGCACAGCCATCGTATGTCCCAACATCATCGGCAAGATGGTGCTCCGACGAGACCAAGTCTTAATGATCTTCTTCTCGTTGGCGTTGTTCATCGCCTCTATCTTGGAGACAAGCGAGGCCTCTGCATATGGGCCCTTCTTGATCGAACGTGCCATTGTGTTACTCCTATAGGATAATAACCCAGCTAAGGGGGCGAGTCCAACCCGCCCCGCACTCCATTCCGGAGTCTGGCCTACTTCTCGTTACGTCGGCGGACGATATACTTGTCTGTAGACTTATTATTACGGGTTTTCTTGCCCAATGCCGGCTTACCCCAAGGAGTGACTGGACCACCCTTGCGACCTACCGGTGCCTTACCCTCACCACCACCATGCGGGTGGTCATTCGGGTTCATAGCCGAACCACGTACATGTGGTCGACGGCCTAGGTATCGTGTTTTACCAGCTTTACCTAGGGACTCATTCTCGTGTTCTATATGGCCAACTTGGCCGATGGATGCACGACAATTGATGTGTACCATGCGAACTTCGCCAGATGGCAGCCTTACCTGGGCATACTTGCCCTCTTTAGCTACTAACTGTGCAGACACACCGGCTCCACGTACTAACTGAGCACCCTTATTGGGCTGAAGCTCAATACAGTGGATAACTGTACCTACTGGAACGCATCGGATAGGTAAGCTATTACCGGGACGAATATCGGCTTCGTCGCTGTTGTATACCTTATCGCCGACATTCAAGCCTACTGGGCTAATGATGTATCTCTTTTCACCATCAGTAAACTGAATGAGTGCGATACGCGCGCTGCGGTTTGGATCGTACTCCACCGACACAACGGTGGCTTCCATATCCAATTTGTTGCGCAGAAAGTCGATGATCCTATATCGGCGCTTGGCGCCGCCGCCGCGATGGCGACAGGTGATTTTTCCCTGGTTATTACGACCACCAGTTCGCTTCACCGTGCCAAGCAACGACTTCTCGGGCTTCTTTGTGGTGATTTCCACGAAATCGGCCACGGCCATATGACGCAATGAAGACGTCGTCGGCATATACTGTTTAATAGGCATTTATTAGTTCCTGCTTCTTTCAGCTTCGCTTAAAGAATGGTTAGCTTACGATATCTCGAAGATATCGATCTGCTGTCCAGCCTTCACGCGTATAACGGCCTTTTTATATTTCGGGGTCATCCCCAACGGACCTCGGCCTGTCCGTTTTGCCCGACCATGGTCGACCAAAGTATTTACACTTACAACGTCAACCTTGTATATGGCCTTAATTGCTTGTGCAATCTCTATTTTATTAGCACTTAAGCTCACCACGAAGGTGTAGCTGTTGCAGCTCTGAATGAGGTCGGTAGACTGTTCAGTAACTACAGGTGCCACAATGATGTCGTGTGGGTTATTCATTACTTAGCACATACCCCCTGCATCGTCTCCAGTGCACTCACTGTAGTTACGATGGTTCCTGCCAGCACTAAATCGCGAACCGACACATTAGGAGCATGGCGAACTTCCACACCCGGGATGTTTCGGAAACACTTGTATGCCGTTAGGTCGTACTCTGGCAGAAGAACCAGAACACGCTTCGTACTTACACTTAGTGCCTTAAGCATATCTACAGCTGCTTTAGTTTTCGGTGCTTCGAACTTAATTTCATCCACAGCAATAAACACGCCAGCTTCCAGCTTCGCGCTCAATACTGAGCGAAGAGCTGCATGCCGCATTTTGCGGGGCATATCCTTGCTGTAGTCCCTATTATGTGGACCGAACACCACGCCACCATGATACCAATGCGGAGCACGGGTGGAACCTTGTCGGGCTCTACCAGTTCCTTTTTGTCGCCATGGCTTCTTACCACCACCACGAACCTCTCCACGAGTCTTGGTTTCATGAGTACCTAAGCGCTTGTTTGCCTCTTCAGCAACAACCGCCATATGTGCTAAGTCGTTGCGAACGGGTACTGCAAATACTGCATCATTAAGTTCAGCTTCAGAACCAACCGGCTTCCCGGCCATGCTCATAACCTTGATAGTTGCCATCAGCCTTAACCCCTCTTCTCCAAAGCGATCAAAATAAGACCGCCGTTTGCGCCGGGAATACCACCCCGAACCAGGATGAGGTTTCGCTCTGCATCTACTCGCTCTACAGTCATGCCTCTCTGGGTTACGGTTTCGTTACCCATGCGACCTGGCTTACGAGTGCCTTTGAAGGTTCGTGCAGCATCGGTAGCACCACTTGACTGTGGCTTGCGCTCTGCATTACCACCGTGTGATGAGTCACCACCACGGAAGTGATAGCGCTTTACTACGCCTGCGTAACCGCGGCCTTTACTGGTTCCGGTTACCTTAACCTGATCACCAGCTTGAAAAACATCCGTCACACCGATTTCGGTTCCGCAGCTTAAGCCTTCGATGGAATCGATGGCTAGCTCACGGAGGATACGTCGACTAGACACACCGGCCTTGTCGAAGTGACCCTTCATCGGTTTCGTTGCTTTTCTAGCAGGTATCTCTTCGTATCCGAGTTGGACGGCTGTATAGCCATCCTTATCATCTGTTTTGATCTGCGTGATTACACAGGGCCCCGCCTCAATGACGGAGACAGGAACGGCTCGACCCTTATCATCGAAGATTTGAGTCATGCCGACCTTTCTTCCCATAATCGCCTGCACTGCCATTGCCGTACTCCCTACTTAATCTCGATGTATACGCCACTCGGCAGATCGAGGCGCATCAGCGCGTCAATCGTCTTAGTACCAGCCTCATAGAGGTCGATCAACCGTTTGTGCGTGAGCAGCTCGAAATGCTCCATGGAGGTCTTGTCAATATGTGGACCGCGGATGACACAGAAGCGATTGCGCTCTGTAGGCAGCAGCACAGGTCCGGAAATACGGGCACCGGTATCCCGAACAGTCTTGACGATCTTTTGAACGGACTGATCCAAGATACGATGATCATACGCTCGTAACCGGATTCTTACCCGGTTCTGAGCTGTATCACGTCGTGCCATAATAGCTAGCCTCCTGATGTTAAGCGATAACTTTAGTAACTACGCCAGCACCCACGGTGTGTCCGCCTTCGCGAACTGCGAAGCGAAGAC
>CAZFLA010000151.1:0-8252 GCA_964519405.1 uncultured bacterium | reverse complement strand
AGCGGTTCTTGATACCGCCATGAAACCCAGTCAGATTAAAGGCCTGCAGATCACACGCACCATCACGCCAGAGCAGGGAAAGCCGCAGCGCGACGGCAGTATACAGCAAGGGCGGATCTATCGTGTCACCATCAAACTGACGGCCACGAGGAATCTGCAAAACCTGATGGTGGAGTGCCCGATCCCTGCGGGCTTGGAGCCGTTGGACCGCGGTAAACTGGGACGCGAAGAGTGGAACTACTGGTGGGACGATCAGATATATGGCGAACGCGAGGTTGATATGGCTGTTCGCTGGTTGGATAAGGGCAGCCGTGAGCTGAGTTTCGTGCTCAAGGCGAACACATGCGGCCGGTTCACCATGCTGCCTGTGGTGGTTTACGATATGTATAACCCGCAGGTTCGGGCGAATACATCACCGGTATGGGTTGAGATAAAATGAAGCCTCGGATACTACTGGTGATATGCAGCCTGCTGATGATCGGCGGATTGCTGGTGTGGGTGCTGCGGCCCTCGGAGGCATTGCCGCCGGGCAAAGTGATGGGGCAGTTCCGAACCCCATTATCTGAGCGGACACCAGGTCAGCGTCTGAACTGCGTGCGAGCGGCATCTAGTTTGGATGGCAAGCTGATACGCCCCAATGACCAGTTCTCGTTCAACAAAGTGGTGGGCAACTGGTCCGCCGAACGAGGGTATGTTCAGGCACCGGTGAGTTATGACGGTCAGATGGATATCGACTGGGGCGGCGGTGTGTGTCAGGCCAGCAGTGCGCTATACAATGCGGCGCTTACTGCAGGCATGATCGTCATCGAACGGCATCCGCACAACTGGGCACCGAGTTATACACCCGTCGGGCGTGATGCGGCGGTGGCGCAGCCAGGTGTCGATTTGATCATCAAAAACCCCTATAGCTATCCTGTTCGGATCCATTGTTTTCAGCAGCAGCAGGGCTTGGTTGTTCAGATACTGGGAAAAGAGGCGGGGCCGATGGCCCAACTCTCTTCCCAGGTGAATAGCTGGGCTCAGCCTAATACCGTTTTGCGGTATACCAATGCGCTGACATCCGGGCGTCGAAAAGTGATTAACCGAGGGATGCCCGGCCTGAGTTCTGTGACATACCGCAAGTTCATTAATGGAGGCATGAAGGGACATATCGAGCGTGTAAATGCCAGTTCATATCCAGTGATGAATCGACTTATCTTAGAGGGGCGCTAGATATGAGCTGCGTGAGCCAATGACAGCGTTATAATCGCAAGGCGGTAATGATACAACAGAAAGACGCGAATTACGATTGTCTATATACCAGTTTGTGTAGCATTAATCGGAAAGCTTGTTAAAATACCATTATGGTATGTCAATACCAAAGGAGTGTGAGTAAGCATATAAACTATATGCGGTACAATGAATAGCATGGATGAAGACGACGACGACCATTTAGGCTGGTTGCCTTTTCTGATATGATAGAGTTTTTTGTGGTAACACTGCTTATAGCGGTGAACGCCGTATATGTGGCTGCTGAGTTCGCAGCAGTCAGCGTGCGTAAAACTCAATTAAGGCAACTCGGCCAGCAGGGCAACGCATTAGCTGCCAGACTGCTTAAAGAGATCGATAACCCCCTACACCTAGATCGCTATATCGCTGCGTGTCAGGTGGGCATCACCTTGACGAGCCTCGTCTTGGGTGCCTACGGACAGGGCGAATTATCGGATCTGTTTATCCCTTGGTTCAAATCCTTAGGGATCACCGATGGTTCTGCATCTTTTTCGGCGATATCGGTGTTGCTTGTGCTCACAATACTGCAGGTATTGATAGCTGAGCTGATACCAAAATCGCTGGCACTGCAGGATACACTTCGCGTGGCAATGGCCACATACTGGCCTATGAAGTGGAGCCTTGTGGTGTTCAACGGCTCAATTCGATTCTTGAATGGCTGCGGACACATCATTCTGAAGTGGATGGGCCACACCCCAGGCAGCCATCACCACATTCACAGCCCTGAAGAAATCGACATGCTCTTGGTGGACAGCCGCGACGGCGGTTACCTTGAGCCTGACGAGCATCAGCGGCTGCATCAAGCGCTGCAGTTTAGTATGCGCAGTGTTAATGACATCATGGTGCCTAAACGACAAGTTGAGTTCCTTGATCTGTCCGATCCTCAAGACCAACTCTGGAAACAGCTATTGGAAAGTCCTTTTTCGCGGCTGCCTGCCTACCGTGAGGATATGGACCACATCGTTGGCATTGTGCAGACAAAAGATGCTGCGAACCATCTGCTGCAGAGCAGTGAAATGCCGCCTATTGAAAGCCTCATGAAGCCCGTTCAGTATGTGGTGGAAAATGTCACCGTGGAACGGCTGCTGTCAATGATGCGGCAAAAACGCACGAATATCCTGGTGGTCATCAACGAATATTCCGACGTGGAGGGCTTAGTCACCCTTGAAGATGTGCTCGGAGAATTACTGGGCGATATGGGCGATGAGTTCAAAGAGGCTGATCCCGAGCCGATTGCCCTGCCCGACGGTCGATACCGTCTGCCGGGATTGCTGAGCATAGACGATGCTGAGCAATATACAGGAGTAGAATGGCAAGGACAAGCACACACCGTGGCAGGACGTGTGATGGAGGAGCTGGGTGATATCCCGCAAGAGGGGCAGATACTGGTTATCGATGGCGTGAATGTGGAAGTGGAATGCGTTGAAGATAATGCAGTGACATGGGTAATTGTTACGCCGGTTGCCAAAGATGCGGAAGCAGGAGATGCCGAAGCATGAGTTTTATAATCCCTGCACTGATCATCACTGGTTTAATATTGCTTAACGCGCTGTTCGTCACCGCGGAGTTCTCCATCGTGGGGGTGTCGCGGGCAACCATCGAGGCCAAAGCCGCCGATAACCATGCAGGAGCGCGTTTGGTTTTAAGTGTTTTGCACAATCCACAACGGCAAGATCGATACTTAGCCACAGCTCAGATTGGCATCACTGTAGCCAGCCTAGGTCTGGGTATGTATGGCGAGCATGTGGTTGCTCAAGGAATTGTCACACTGCTGAAGGCTGTGTCATTACCGGTATCGTCCGTGATGGTGCACTCGGTGAGCAGTGTTCTGTCGATGGTTTTACTGACGTTCATGCACATTGTGCTGGGCGAGATGGTGCCGAAGTCACTTGCTTTAGACAGTGCAGAGAAATCCGCTCTGACGATTGCTCCGGTGATGGTGGGCATTTACAAAATTATGGCCCCTGCCGTGATCTTTCTCAACACCACGGGCAACTTGCTGTTGAAACTGTTTGGCGTTACACGGCAGATAGACACAAACTACTACCATACACCGGAAGAGCTGGAGCTTATCGTTAAGGAAAGCCAAGCCGAAGGGTTGTTGGAGAGTGAAGCCGGCCAGGTGATGAAGGAACTGTTTGAGTTTGGAGAGCTGACAGCAGGCGAAGTGATGGTGCCGCGAGTTCACATCGACGGCATACCTGTGGACGCATCTGTTGAACAGCTCCGGCAGCTTGTGAGTGAGCATCAACACACGCGCTACCCGGTGTATAAGGGCGACCTCGATCACATCGTTGGCGTGGTGCACATTAAGGATTTACTTCGCATCATCATGGCGGGTAAGCCGATGGACAGGGCCAGTGTGCGCGATCTTCCTTACGTGCCAGAAGCGACGGAGCTGGAGAGCGTGTTGGAGCGAATGCGCGCCACCAGAACCCATCTTGCAGTTGTCATGGATGAGCATGGCGGTACGGCAGGCATCATTACGACTAGCGATCTATTTGAAGAGTTGGTCGGCGAAATTGATGAAGGCAGCGGCGAACCCAATTCGATTGTCAGCATGGGATCACAACAGGTGTTAGCAGAGGGTACAGTACGTTTAGATGAGCTAAGCGAAAGCTTGAATTGTGATGTTGAACACGAGGAAGTAGATACCATCAGCGGCTTGGTATTGACCCTTCTCGGAAGACCACCGCATGTGAATGATAAGGTGGTTTATGGGAGCTTGGAGCTTTTGGTCACAAAAGTAGAAGGTCATGGCGTAGCACAATGCTTAGTTCGGCTAGTTGAACCTCCACAGGAAGATGAGGTTGATGATGAATGATAGTTGGACAAGCAGGAATGAGTGTTTCGGCGACAAGATATGTATTGGCGATAGTTGCAGGTGCTGTAATTGGACTTTACGCCACTGCGCGAATTACCATCATTGACAGCAACCTAGGTTATGTGCCGGCTAGCCAACTGGAATTACAAATGCCAGGATTGTTTTCGTCGGCACTAGGAACGGCGACCTTGGGTGATTTGCCAGATGGCACGGTGATGCAGGCTGGCAGCGTGCATATAGGCAACGATGACCTGACCATGATGACCAGAAATTCCTCTGGGTTCAATCCGCTGTTCAACTCATGGTCGCCATCATTGCTGGAAACCACTGCAGTGTCGAAAATGGTAAATGACGAAGCCCGTCTTTGGGCTAATCAGAATGGTATCGACAGTCATGCACCTGCGAATTTGCTACAGATGGCCTATTTTCAACACCTATTTTCCACCATCCACGTCAACGGGCTAGAGATACTTAAAGCCATGCATCCGTCAGCGGAAAACTATGATACATCAATAGGCGATCGGCTGATCTCTGCAAACACGCAAATATACAAGCGCAAACGCGACAAGTTCCTTAACGAATACTTCCACCTATTGGGTCAGAATCACAAGGTGGTGGTAAGCCGTACATGGGCGCAGGATAAGTATCAATACATTATCAACAAGCCCGCTATTAAAGCCATAGATGACAGCAGACGTTCCAAAAAGCCCACTGTGGTCTTTTTTACCGACTATGAAGGCCAATATAAGGCCGTGTGGCGAACAGTGCTCTTTTTACGTCAGTTTTTTGGCAACAAAGTGAATGTTGTCTATACGGTATATAGTTCTGATGCTGCTATACTTTACCGGTATGGTATCGTGCATAGAAAGACTGCGGTTATATATAACCCCAAGGGCAGCGAATTTGTGCGGTTCAGCCACTACACCACGATGCAGGTTATCAATGCGGTACGCGCAGCAGCAGCTTCCAGATGAGCATTCAATAGATAAATGGTATGGGTTCATCGCAGCGCGATGGCTTTGCGAAGGTTGAAGATTGTAGGTCAGTATGGCGTTTGTTAACGGTGTGATGTTTACAGTAGACTGCGGCGGTCAGCAGCAAGGCAGCCTACAGTTTCGACATATCCCGCAGGCTGTGCAAAGTAATGCCTTTTATGATGAACCAAATCCACCTGATAACTATGCCGTTTCTAGATGGGAAGGCACTCAGCAGTATGGTTTTGGCTGGTTCGCGGAAGACACATCGCCGGCTCGATCAACACCGTGGGCAACAAACGCACAGGGTGATATCATCTATACCCCCACACCTGCTCATAAAGCGTTCTTCGATACCACCCTCAGATGGGGCCTAACTCCGCTGGTCGTGATGGGCACCTCATGCATCCCAACTCCTTTGATGGAAGGCGGGCGCACTACCGGTGAGTATGGTTACCCCGTACGGCAGCCCATCAGCTATGCGAAATGGCATACCTATCTCCGCAGCATGTTTCAGTGGCTGGCCGATACCTACGGAAGAGAAGCCGTGCGAAACTGGTGCTTCATGTTTGGCATCGAGATGGATTGGCAGATTAAATGCGTGTATCCCGGTACATCGGTGTTGATGAATGAAGTCGATAACCGGCAGGAATGCATCAAGATGCTGGACTATTGGATTGATGCTGCTGAACAGGTGTTGGGCAGTCAGCTTTATATGGGCTGTTACTATGCATTTCCAGGACAAGCAGATGCGTATGTGAAGCATTGGGCAGAGGGTATCAATGCTGCCACAGGCCGTGTGGGCACGAACATCGGTTGGTTTGGCTTCAGCGACTGGTCGCTGTTAAGCGAGGATTCCATCAACCCATTTTCGCCAGTGAAGCGCAAAAACCCCGAAAAGTCCATTGGTATGACATTCGCCGCCGGACTAAAGTGGAAATCCGATTATCTTAATGCGTTAACCAGCAAGTATCTTCGGCTGCGCGCACTCGAAATCCATACCCCGGAGTGCGGCTATTTCGATTCATACGGCGGCACCGACGCTCGCGGTCAGATATGTGCTGGTGAGTGTGATTTTGCCGACCATCATGGAGCCGCCTTGTATAACATGCGCAGTATCTGCGCGGCCGAACAGCCGAATATAGCGCTGGCGTGGAACCGCTACGCGCTGACGACTGGTGACTTGGGGCTGCTTTATTACCATGCCGTATTACCGCCAGTATTCCACGCGGTGCGTATCAGCAAACGCCTGGAAGGCAGCCGGGTATTGCCTGTTGTTCGGCGTGGGACTGCTGTCAACCCTGAGGCGGACCTGAGAGCGGCAGCATTTGTGGAGCATGATGCTCAGTGCAGTCTGCGCTGTTTGTTGGTGCACCTGCGTGAAGATATCACCGCGAAGGGCAAGGAGCCTTATCAGATTGAACTCACCAACCTGCCCATAGAGCATGGGGTTGTTCAGGCTGATATCACTACTATCGATGAGTCGTGTAATAACTGGTGGAGTGAGTGGCTGCGAGATCGTGACCGGTATAACATCGCCTACCATACTGGGCCAAATCAGGGACACCTAGGCAAGGATATAACTCTGGCTCCGCTTTATGCACCCTTAGCCATTGATATCAGGGCCACTGTTGACGCTGAGGGTTGGGCAAAGTGGGCGAAGCTTGCTCCAAAATATCTGGCGAAATCCGCTCTGCGTGTGACCAGAAGCGTTAGGCTGCATGTCGAAAACGGCACAGCGAAGATGAGCGGTACTCTGGATGCCTTTGGCAGCCTGTATATTGAAGTGAAACTGCCGGTGCAGCCCCTCAAGCGCCGTGATGTCTCGTTGATGGCGCCAGGCTGGGAGCGTAGTGGTGTCAACCGGCAAGGCAATAAGTTAACTATGGAGCCATTGTCTGCTGGGTATATTTGCCGTGAGCTGCACGGGCTTGAGCCGGTAAAGAGGTATACAGTCTGTGTTGATGTGGAGCTGGCTCATCGCTGCACCGATGTGATGCTTCAAGCAGGACAAGGCGACACCGCCGTCCAGGCTACCGCGTTGAAACATCCAAGACCTCAGCAGCTTTGTGTGACCACCCGAGCCGATGCACGAGGCCGTCTATTTATAAAGCTCTACTGTCCGAAACAGCCGCTGCGCAAGCAGGATATTGTTGCGATTTCTAACCTAAAGATATATGCACAGCAAGGGTAGCCGATGGTGCTACTTTGTGTTTGCGGAACTGCTGCGCTGAGCATATCCTAAGGCGTCAAACGCCAGATAACCATTAGTCTCGTTTGGCAGAGAGCATATCTGGTTGGAGCCTTCGGGCATCCAGTAAGTATCAGCAGTGAACCTATCTTCTGACCAATGACCGCTGGCCATGAGGTTACACCAGTTAACTTCGGAAGGCTCCACTTCTGCGAGCTCAGGGTAGCGCTGCAGGCACTCTGGGTGGTAGCTGCACAAATCCGGTTGCTGCTCAGCATTGTCAACCGTCCATTCGCCAAATGGGTATTCGCTGTCATACACCGCAAAGGCTGCTTTATCTGCTAGCATACGCCGTCTTGTTACGTGCATCGCCAACTGACCCACATCAATGCCAATCCATTTTCGGTACTGCGCAAAGGCTGCTTCGACAAAGCTGCCCGATCCGCAGAAGGGGTCAGCAACCAAATCTCCCTCATTACTGAAGCAGTTTATGATCCGCTCTAAAAGGGCAAGCGGTTTTTGGGTGGGGTATCCCAACCATTCCTTGGAGTGGTTAGGTGGGCGGGAGATGTCCCATACATCGCCGCTGACTTTGCCCGCGGGGTCGAACATATGGCTGCGCTTCGTGGCGATTTTAGCATGGTAAGGAACACGCACAGCATCGGGGTTAAAAGTGTAGTTATCGCCCTTGCGGTAGATATACAGTGTATCGTGCTTGTGGCCCAATGACTTACGGCTGCCTCCGCCGCTGCGGTAACTCCACACGATCTCGTTGACCAGGTGCTGCCGACCAAACACTTCATCCAGCAGCAGCCGGACGCGGCTATTGGCATGTTGATCTATATGGACACAGATGAGCCCATCAGCATGCAGCCAGTCATGCAGTGCAGCCAAGCGGTGATACATAAACTGCAGATAGCCGATGCCGTTAATGCCCCATGCATCGCGAAATCCGGTGGGTGCAGGCACGGATTTGCCATTAGCCAGCACCACA
>CAZFLA010000150.1:0-8338 GCA_964519405.1 uncultured bacterium | reverse complement strand
CCCCTAAGCACAAAATGGGCCATATTACCCCCTCAACTGCGGAAGTTGGGTTAACGCTGCACAGAAGCAGTTGGTGGCTCAGGGACAGCCTACTAAACTAGCCGACTTGACAACACCTCAAATACCAGACGACCAAAATAGCGCCATATTATATGAAAAAGCCTTCAAGATCGTCAAGAACTACTATGCAGAACCGTCCAATGCTCAGTATAGTATGTTCAAGCCTGTCATCCAACACGAACAGTACATTACTGACCAAATGGCAAGGAATTATCCTGTTGACTGGGTTTCTGCTGATAATGAAAGCAGAGCGCTCGCTGGAATTGTCCCACTTGTGGAACAATCGTTGTCGAAACCAGGATTTCACATGAATTTGGACTACAACGCGGATGATCCGTATGGGTGGGGCATTCAAAAGATGATATGGGAGTCGTCGCTGCAGGATCTGATACGCCTACTGGCTTTTCAAACGATGGTTGATGCTCATTATGGCAGAAAAGAACAAGCATGTCATAAAGCTATAGTCATTTTGAGAACTACGAAGATATTTCGCAATCATCCGACAAGTGCTAGTATGATAGTGGAAACTGCAATCAACCATATGGCTACTGACTCCGTTTACTCCCTTGTTAGAAACTGCACACTTACTCCGGCACAAGCCGCGGAACTGAATCGGTATCTTTCGGCAAGTAACCACGCCGATGAGGTTGTCCCTGCTATTACGAATGTGAGAGCCGGGAACCTATGGCGATTCTCGCCACGACGTCCTAGCGATGTGAATACCGAGTTTTGGGCTGCCGACTACGGAAAGAAAAAACCTTGGTGGTCAGCTTCTAAAGTGATGATATTGAACAAAATGAGTGCTCCCCTTTTATATACAGATGGCATTGTCTACATAAATGGAACTAACAAGATGCTTGCGGTCATGACAGCTCCAGGTAAACCAATGCCTCAACGCAGGAGGGAGTTATGTCGCATTTTCGACGACATACCAAGATATGCATCTGTTTCGTCTAATTTGTTACAGCTTAATCTTGGAATTGTAGATGGTGTGATGAAGGATCGTGCCCGAACCGCCTTGACTCAGGTGGCGATAGCAGCTCAGCAGTATAGACAGCAGCACGGTGCTTACCCTGATACGCTCGCTCAGCTTCGATCTAATAGCAAGCTGAGTATTCCTCTGGATCCGTTTACCGACAAAGAGCTTGTCTATCAGCGCACATCGCAGGGATATCTTGTCTACAGTGTGGGTAAAAATCAAATTGATGATGGCGGTCAACAAGCTGCTGTCATATTGGATGACAAGTACGACGACATCGTTCTGAACTGGAGATGGTAGCGGGGATTGTGGTTGTGCGGGTATCAGCTGCGATAACGGCATGCCCGCAGCCCTATCGGCCCTGAGGAGCTGTTAGTGGTTAGGGGCAGATCTATCTAGCGGCATGTGCGCCGATGTTATACATCGGCGCACATGCCGCGTCGGTAATTGCCTGAGTGTATTACAAACGTCCCATGGCCAGAAGAATCCCGTGAATGATGCTCCATGGATGCGGAGGGTCACCAGGAATGTATGCAGATACAGGCAGCAAGTCTGACACTCCGTTTGCCTCTGCGTAACCGCCGCGGTGTAAGCCTCCGCTGATGGCGCTGGCACCAACCGCGATCACGATGCGAGGTTCAGCCATGGCCTCATAACAACGGCGCAATGGCTCCTGCATTGCTCGCCCGACGGGACCGGTCACAAGCAAGGCGTCTGCGAACCTCGGTGATGCCACAAAGTGAATGCCGAAACGTGCGATATCGAATATCGCATTGGTACTGGCTATGACCTCCAAGTCGCTTGCGTTGTCACCCGTGGAGACGGCACGAACATGCAAAGACCGCCGGAATGTTTGTGGCGTTGGCTTCGATGCCGTGGCGGGCTTAGGGCTGCTAGTCAAGATCAGCTCCTCGCGTGAAGCGACTGCTGTTTGGGTCGAAAGGTCACGAGTGAGAGTTCCCGATGTGCATACTTCAAGACAGGCGTTGCAGCCAATGCATCGTCCACGGTCGAGAGTAACTGTATTACCAGATACATTGATTGCCTGAACAGGGCAGACCTTGGCACAATGTCCACATGCGTTACCTGAGCAAGCAGATTCCGTGACCATCGGCAATCCGATGGCACCATCAGGCAGTGCAGGGAACAAGTTCTTTTGGGTGATGACTCCCGTCCTTAATATCGTGAAGAGTGGATTATCCATTAGTTCATACTTCCTCAGACGTCATTCCCGCTGTAAGACAGATTAAAGCTCTTGTTGCAAAGCGGGAAGTCGGTGACCAGGTTCCCGCGAACGGCGATTGACAGTCCTGTCCAGTTGTTGAAACTTGGGTCTTTGATGGCATAACGCGATATTGCGCCTGTGCCGTCCGTGGTCACCCAGTGTATGAGCTCACCTCGCCACGCCTCCACAATTCCAATGCCGAAACTGTCCGGTGCTAGAGCCATATCTTGACAATCAGTACAGATGGCACCATCCGGCAGATTGTCCAACAGTTCATTTAATATGCTGATGCTTGTTTGAATCTCATCTGCACGGATCTGGGCGCGTGCTAACACATCGCCTGTCTCATGCACGGCGGGTACAACTGCGTGTTCAGGATAGATGCCGTGCGGATAATATCTGCGTGCATCATAACTACTGCCGCTTGCTCGACCCGCAGGCCCGACCAAACCGAAATCCTTAGCCATTTCGCGGCTGACGCGGCCAGTGCCATCCATTCGTTCGATGACGGAGGGGTTATCCAGAACGAGTGGAATTAGCTTTTGCAGGCGAGCTTCTATGTCTGAAAGCTCTTTCTTGATCGCTCTTCTTTGCTCATCGTCCAGGTCGCGTGCCACTCCACCGGGTTTAATGTAATAACGCTGACGACGACTGCCGGTGAGTCTTTGTGCTAATGCCAATACCGCTCCGCGCATAGGTGGGAAAAGCGCAGCGCCTGCACTGTATCCGATATCGCCCGACAGGGCTCCTATGTCGCCGACATGGTTGGCCAGGCGCTCGAACTCCAAAGCCAATGTGCGCAATGCATGAGCTCTCGGCGGCAGATCAAGCCCCAAGAGCTGTTCCATGGCCACGGCATGCGCCAATGCATTGCCGACGGCTGTATCGGAGCTGGCAGACTCCGCAAGATAGTGGGTTTGCTGCCAGGGAAGCTCTGTAAGTCTTTTTTCTATTCCGCGATGCTGATAGCCAAGGCGAATATCAAGGTTTGTGATGATCTCACCAGCACAACTGAAACGGAAATGCCCGGGCTCGATTATCCCCGCATGTATTGGTCCAACCGGAATCTCGTGAATACCTTCGCCTTCTACTTCCAGGAACTCATACGGCTCCCGGTGACCATGGTAATCCGGCAAGAGGGGGAATAGGTCGTCGGGCCATGCGTCATTGTGGAGTATCAGCGTCTTCCAACGCGGGTGATCCAATGCGCGCAGGCCGAAGAAATCCCCCATAGCGCGCTCCGCCCAGTGAGCAGCCGGAACTTTAGCGGTGACCGAAGGATACTCCATTTCGCCATCGGCAAGCGGTGCAGTAATAATCACTCCGCCGCTAGTCTGCGTATCAAGCAGCAGCACTTGAATAGCCAGTGTATTGCCTTCACATCTCCGCGCCGTAAGGTGGCCAAAACGCCGGCCTGGTTTCTGCAGCCATTTATATACCGTGGCGGCTAGTGCACTTGGTGTTTCAGAGATCAGCTTAAAGTTTGAATTGGTTTGATTCATCGCAGCACCCCCTGTGCCAGAACTGTCAGCATACGCATAACCGACGGGGCAGCAGCGACACCAGCAACAAGCGAAACCATCATAAGCAAAGCTGAAGGCAGGGACCACACTCGCAGTAGAGTGGATTTTGCGGGGCTATGCTCGTGCCCGAACACAACACGCCCGATATGCGTGGCGATAGCTATGAACGTAATTGTCAGTCCGACTACCACGGTGATTGTGGCTGCTATTTCCCCCGATGCAAATGTATCGCGAATAAGAAGCCATTCACTGATGAACGGGCCGAATGGAGGGCTTCCGGCTATAGCGAAACCGGCAGCAACCAACGCAATTCCCCATGCAGGTGATGCTTTCAGGATTCCACCCAGTTTCGTTAACTCCTTGGTGCCATAGACATGCAGAATATTACCGGCCATGATGAACAGTGCCACCTTCACGATGCTATGGTTGAACGCGTGCAGAATGAAAAGCTGCCCCGATCCGATGCCGATAGCGAGCGTGAGCAGTCCAACATGTTCGACGCTTGAATAGGCGAACATTCGCTTCAGATCATGCTGCTTTACCAACATGAGGCTGGCCGCTATCACTGTGATCGCTCCTGCGGGAACGAGCAGTTGGCTTACCAACGCAGCTTGTCCTGCAGCAGCAACTAGCTGAGAAAGCCTCCATATCGCCACTAAAGCACAGTTGAGCAGGGCACCCGACAGCATGGCGGACACGGGAGACGGCGATTCACTATGAGCGTCGGGCAGCCAGTTGTGCAGCGGAAAGATACCGGCTTTTGTGCCATAACCCAGCAGGCAGAACACGAACCCAAGACGCAGCAGGCGCGGATCCAGATCCTTCGCCCGAGTGATCAGTTCACTCAGCATCATGGTCTCGCCACTTCCAAAGCTATGCTGAGCGGCTGAGATTAAGACTGTGCCGAAGAGTGCAAAGGCAATGCCCACACTGCACAGCAGCAGATATTTCCACGATGCTTCCAACGAGTCGCGGCCGTGGTGATAGTTAATCAGCGGTGCAGACATCAGCGTGGTGGCTTCAATAGCAATCCACAAATAGCCGATATGCTGCGAAAGCGGCACGGCATACATCGCGAGAATGAACCCACCGGACAACGTGTAGAACAGGCAATATCGCCGATCCGTTATCTTGTGCCCTTCCGCGCGTTCTGCTGGCAGCAGCAGAGCGGCATGAACCATCGCCGCGGCAGCCACCAATGTCGTGATGATCGTAAAGGCAGCCCCCATACCATCGATACGGAAGGCACCATGACTAATAATTGCGCCGGAGAAGACAGGTGCGCATACTCCTATCACCACGGGGATCTGAGCCAGCAGCAGAACTGCCCCTGCCCACGGCAGCCAGCGCGCGGTGCGTGGAATAAGTCCCAGAATCGCCATCAACAGCGGAAGCATTGCTATCAATAAGAATGCGTTCAATGGCGTAACCTCCGCATGTCAGTAACATCAATGTGCTCAAAACTGCGATTGATGCGAAATATGAAAACTCCAGCGACCAACACGCCAATGAGAACTTCAAAGACTATTCCCATTTCAACAAGCATTTGCACTTGATGTGTCTGCGTGACACTGTAGAGGAAGATGCCGTTCTCCATGGTAAGAAAGCCGATGACTTGGCTTAGGGCCAGACGACGAGTGATCATCAGAAGCATACCGATGAATATGAGTGACAAAGCCATGCCTGCCGCTCCTCGGTTTGTTGTTTCCGAAATGGCAAAGTCTGGCGCTAGGAAATAGCCAATAACCAGCACGCCGCATCCGATCATCAACGTCAGAGTGGGGCTTATGCTCACTCCACGGTCGCGGATTACATCCATGCGTCTCGCCGATGCGGCAAGAAAAACTGGGATACCCACAGCTTTGATCAGAAACACCACAATGGCCAAGATAATCAGCTTGTTTTGTGCTTCGTCTATACCCATCAGCGCACAAATGCCGGATAGCATGGCGGTCTGTAAGACCAAACCCCACAACTGCGTTTTAATTCGTGTTACTCCGCACATCCACACGGCCAACACGGCAGCGCCTGCTGCACATAGATCCACTTGGGAAAGATTCATACTGTAGTGCCCTTCCTGCCTGTTATGCCTGTGCTGCTGCGATCAGTGCTGCCAGCAGACTCATTACCCCAGCGAAAGCTAGGAAGTTCGGCACACTCCGCCACTTCAACTTCACCAACACGCCTTCTGCAATAGCGACCACCGCGCCTAATGCCATCAACCCGGCAAGACCGATGGGGTATCGAAACAGAATTGGCAGTGCATGGTAGGCGGGCCAAGCATGCAGCAGCGTCTGTGTTGCCAGTCCTAGGAATATGCAAGTGCGCAAGGCGGCTGCGTATTCGACAAGTGCCAGGCTGCGTCCACTGTATTCAAGGATCATGGCCTCATGGACCATCGTCAGTTCCAAGTGCGTGGTAGGATCATCAACTGGCATCCGCGAGAGTTCCGCCAACGACACTAGCACCAATGCTGCACCCACTAGAACGGCGACAAACAGGCTCGTCGGTGCTGCAATTATCGACAGCAGATTGGTGCTTCCCGCACCCAAAGCCAGGGCTCCAATTCCGATAACGAGCGTGGGTTCCACGAGCATTGAAATGGTGGCTTCTCGACTGGCTCCTAATCCACCGAACGCTGATCCTGTATCTGTTGCGGCCAGCATGGTGAAGAACTTGCCGAGGGCAAGAAGATAGATCACCAACAGAAAATTGGTTGCTGACGCCCAGCCGAGTGGCAGGATTGCACTGGACCACGGAACCAGAACGGCCGCGATGACGGCGGCTGCCAACCCGATACGCGGCGCCCAAATGAAGACCCAGCTCGAAGTCTGGCTGATCGTCTCCGACTTGCGAAGCATCTTCGCTAGATCATAAAACGGCTGCAATAATGGCGCACCTATGCGGTTTTGCATCAGCGCTTTTACCTTGCGGATAATCCCCACCAACAACAATGGAAAAATGAGGATATTAACGATTTGGACTGCTGTAAGCAGTGCTGTTCTCATCGTCCGACTCCTACCCACAGCAGCAATGCCATCACGACTGCCATGTATATGAGATACTGGTGAATGCTGCCGGCTTGCAAACGCATGAGAATGATACCTGCCGTGCGCTGAATGCTCTTAAGCAATGGTGAATACACTTTTGTTTCAAGATGCGCTTCGTGCACCGTCTCGACTGCGACAGTCTCCGGGAAATGACGCCGATGCCGTCCATTAACGGTGATCTCTACCGCATAGCTGTAGATTGCGCCGAACAGACGTGAAATCGGCTGTGCAAAACTCGATGCCGTATACTGCGTGCGCGGCCCCAGTTCACCGAAACCGCATTCCCAGGTTATGAAGCGTCGTGCCGGGTGAGCGTGTGACAGCCTATTCATCCACGCTGCCAAGACGCCGATTGTGCCAATCAAAAGCAATGCCATAAGTGCAGTCGGAATGGTCCAGACACCATGAAGTGCCGACGGGCTGCCTGTCAGAGCAGCGATTTCCGAAAGAAGGCAGAGCATCAACGGAGCGGCGATTCCAAGTGCAGCGCAGAGCACTGCTAAGATCACTTGGGCGGCGACCATACCCTTGCTTACCTCACGTGCATGTTCTGCTTCCTTGCTTCGTGGATTGCCCAGGAACACCACGCCAACCGCCTTAACAAAGCATGCGATTGCCAGTGCGCCGATCAACGCCAGCCACCCCATTAATAGGAGCGCGCCCAGACGTAAGCCGACAGTTTCACCATTCTGTGCAAGACCAAAGAAGCCCTGATACAACAGCCATTCACTGGCAAATCCGTTAAGAGGGGGCAGCACACAGATAGCGGCGCTTCCAACCATAAATGCTCCTGTTGTCCAGGGCATTCGATGGATCAACCCTCCAAGCTTTTCAACATCACGCAGATGGGTGCGAGCATCTACTGCTCCGGCTCCCAGGAACAACAGGCTCTTGAAGATGGCATGGTTGAGCGTATGGAACAACGCCGCGGCTAGCCCCAGCTGCGTCAGCAGAGGAATGCCATTGGACTTGCCCAACAGCGACACCCCGAGACCCATCATGATGATGCCGATGTTCTCCACGCTGTGGTATGCCAGCAGACGTTTTAGGTCGTGCTGCAGTAAGGCGAAGATGACACCCCAGAACGCTGATATGGCACCAAGAATCAACAGGATTGGCCCAAGTGCAGGCACTGCGAAATGATCGCCTAAAACAAGCAGCCGCGCCATGGCGTAGATGGCTGTTTTGATCATCACACCGCTCATGATTGCCGACACCGGGGCGGGTGCGGCAGGATGTGCGATAGGCAGCCATAAATGGAACGGCCAGGATCCGGCTTTGGTCGCTAATCCAATAAAGATTAACAATGCAGGGCCTAATGCGACTGCGCCAGTAAGTCCCCATTCAGTGAAGGTCCAGCTGCCTGTTACCTGATGTGCCCAGATGAAACCGGCCATGAGAAACGCTGTGCCGGTTCGGGTTGCACCCAGGTAGATAAAGGCCGCACGCCTGATTTCGCGCTTCTCGTGGTCGGCGATGACCAGGATAAATGAGGATAGAG
>CAZFLA010000149.1:0-8363 GCA_964519405.1 uncultured bacterium | reverse complement strand
GTGCGCAGCGAATCACCCTTCTCCACAACCACTGTGCTTTGCAGAAGCTCCCGCGCGGTAAACATCAACTGAGGGCCAACAAGCAGCACATCCGGCCTCACGCCCATCGGTGTTCCGCGGTCGTTCTTTATGCTCATCATAGCCGCAATAGCCGCCTGCAGTGCTTCACCAGCCAGCGCAGCGCTGCCAATGTTGCTCTGCGTACCGCTGCTGCCCTCGCTGTGATCGGCGCTGAACAGGGCGGCGCCATCATAGCATAGATCAGTAAATCCCGAGGTTATCAACCCCATGACCGTTCTATCTTTGTGTTGGGCCGCTTCGCGACCCAAGCCTTGAACGCGTAGGCGTATAGCCCCAAGTTGGTCATCCTCAATAGCGCGTCGATCCACAGCAATGGAGCTCTCCCATACGCTGTCTTCGATGCTATACTCGTGAACCCGCAATCCTGCCGGTTGACGCTCATCGATAAACTCGCGCATGGTGGGCACCTCGCCCAGCCAGCCGTACCGCTGAACACTGCGGTCGGTGCTGACTACGGTCGCGATGCGGCCATACACCAGCTCAGACATCGCGGCGGAATATGCACGGTTAAAGTCTGCCCGCAGCCCTGCTTGAAGCAACGGGCTAATTTCGCTTTTCGACAGCATTTATGATCTCCTTTCGCTAGCAAACCGATCGGTCGATACGAACCCTAACGGTACCGTTGGCATTTACAGCCACCAGGTATCCGACCTCAGGGCCTACTGTGCTGGTCAAACTCAGATTGCCATCATTAACGGCATATAACTTTTTGCCTAGGTCATCACCGTCAACGCCAGCCGCATTAAAACTATGGGCACCGGTCTTGATGACCCTTACCTTAAGCTCCCCACTCGCCTTACCGGTGGCATCTGCGCTGTCGGCAGCAATGCCCACAAACAATCCTGTTTCAGTGGCACCAGTGGGACGTACATATCCCGCATCAACCACCAGTATGGCGCCTGTATAGATCACCGCCTCTGCCTTCACCGGGTAGCATACCACCCGGCCTTCACCCATTCTGGTATCCCAATTCTCGCTCAGTGCAGCCATGGAAAACCTCCTTATTCGCGATCAATCTGAGATGCTATCTGCTCTGCCGGTATGTCGGGCCAGTGCCTGCTTAAGAAGCGTCGCTGCTCCGCGCTCAACGGCACTTCCGGCTGCGCGGCAGCTTCCCCAAGCTCACCATAGTTAATCACCGGCGGCATGGCAGCCATGAACTGGCTAAACACACTCGCGGCACTATTGGTGCCGTCATGAAACTGCACTGCATCGTTCATACCCAGCAGAGTCTTCGCATACGGCACTGCAGCGGGTGTGATCCGACCCTGATGCAGCCAATCGGCAACCTGCTGATTTTCAACCGTTTCAGCTTGTTTGTTCATGATTATCTCCCCTCTGAAGGTCGATCTGTTCTGATCGGTAAACATTCGCGCGTCAGCAACCCTTGGGTTATCCGTGACCGACACCTCAAGCAGCCGTTGACAGTCGGCATCTAGGCACACGCTTAACCCCGCGATGCCCATCCTGCGCAGGAAGGCATCGGCTTCATCGCAGAGGCTGATATTGCCTAGCAGCTCTTCATCATGCGACCACACTTCCGTCAGCTCACCGAGCTGCCATCGACCGCCAATGTGCTCCAGTGTCACCGAAACCGGTGCGGTAAACCGAGCTGCAATGGCGGTTATCTGATCTGCGGCGATTTCGAGGTTCCGTTCAGGATAGCAGCCTGCCTCAAACAACTTGGCAACACGTCTTACCATACTTCCACCTCCACAACTCTAAGGCGGTCGCTGCGCTGATGTGTCCATATTTGTGCGAAAACTGTTGGTATGTGTGGTCACGAAAACTGAGAGGAATAAGAGTGGGTAAAAACACAAATGCCGCAGGATATTCACCTGCGGCAGATGCCAAATGCAGAAGCTAAAGGTTAAATCTTACTGGATTCCCGCGTTCTTTCCGATGGCTCGATCATAGCGCGACACGGCAGACAGCAGATCGAAGCGTGCATTCACAAGGTTCAGTTGGGCTTGAGTATACAGCAGTTCAGCATCACTAAGCTCAATCTGATCAGCAACGCCCTCTTCGTAGCGAACCCGAGACACGCGCATAGCTTCGGCAGCTTGCTCAGAGCCTTTTTGTGCAGACGCCACCTTCTGCGATGCTTCCGTAATAGACAGCATCACCTGCCGCACCTCCAGCTTGATGGTCTCCTGAACGTCTAGCCTGTCGATATCGGCGGTGTTGACGCCCAATTCAGCCTGTTTCGCAGCGTCACGTGCTGCGTAAGCATCGAACACTGGTATGGACAGCGTCATGGTGGTGGTATATGATGACGGCTTATCATCAAAGGCACCACGGTTGAAGTTGTGTTGATAACTGCCGTTTAGGCCAAGAGTAGGCAGGTTACTTCTACGCGCATACAAAATATTCCGCTTAGCTAGCTCCACATTAACATCGGCAATACTCACTTCTGGCCGTGCAGACAGGGCTTCCGATACCGCGGCCATATAGTTGGTATTAGGTACCACGGCATCAGTAATTGGTTGAATATTAAAAGCGGTGTTTACATCGCGCCCGATGGTGTTGTTTAACTGAGCCTTGCTTAAGTCTACAGCGTTCGCAGCCGTAATCCGTGTCTGTTCTGCCGCAGCCACTGCGGCTTCGGCACGGGTGATATCAAGACGCGGGCTAAGGCCAGCATCAACCAAAGCCGTCGCCGTCTTCAGCCGATCATTGGCGTTCTTCACAGCTTCCTCAGCAACGGCCAAGCTGGCGATGTTGCGCAGCACCTGGTAGTAACCTTCTTTAACCGTCAACACAAGGTTGTTTTGCTCCCGCATCAGTGCCAACCGCGCGGCTTTGCTGTTGTTTTTGGCTATCAGCACACCATTTCGAATGAGCCCGCTGATGTCTATCGGCATCGTCAGCACAGCTCCACCCATGATCGAATCCTGCGGGTTGGTGACCAGTGTCTGCCCGGCTATATCCACGGTGTTTTTGCTGTCGAGGCGGGCGTAGTTGCCGCCCACCGTGACGGTCGGCAGATACGCGTTCTTCGCTCCATCAGCAGCGATTTTTTGACTGCGGTCTTGAATGTATATTTTGCGGATATCGCGGTTATTGACCAGCGCTAATTCCACACTCTGCTGAAGGGTTAAAACGTCTGACTTTTGAGCATAGCACGCCGCACTAACGACGGCGAGCAGGCCTAAACACATGGGCCATATGCACTTATTTGTCATCTACCTTTCCCTTCTATACAGAATTAGTTAACTTCCCTTGCATCTAGCCATTAACAACACAATCACAAGCGGTATACCTAACTACTACAGACTCCATCAGCAAGCATCTCGTTACAAACCAGTCCATATCTACCACTATGTAAGCTGCAGATACTTCGTCTTTGCTGAACACTAATCCAAGGCAATAACAGCGCCAAAATATACCAATGCTAGTATATATTATAGAGTGATATTTAGTTAAAACGCGTATCGATACAGCAAATCAGATGATAGACACGCACGATCACCATTACACCGCTATTAATACACGAAAGACGGGCAGCCCTTTGTTTGGATTGTATGGCAAACCGCCATACTTAACATCACAAAGAGCCCCCGCCTCATCACTCACTGCTGAGTTGACATATACCCGTTACGGCTTCAGATTTCCCCAAAGATGACAGGCCATGTCGTGGATGCTGACCGCAATGGTATCCGGCTCCAGATGATCTGTGCTGTATATAACGTCATATGCGTTGACATCATGGATATCCCGATGGTATATGTTCTTGATGAACCCTTCGCGCAGACGATCTCGTTCAGATATCTGTCGACTCGCCTGGTGTTCTGATACCGATGTCATGGTGACACAGCGCCGCACTCGGCTTTCAAATCGGCTTACGATTCTCACATTCAGTGAATTGGGCAGCACAAAGTTCGCACCGCGTCCCACAATCACCGAATAGCCATCATTTGCGATGACCCTAATAGTGCGCATCAGGTATTTCCGGTATTTCAGCGGATCCATATCGCCGATGCCCATCAAGTGACGCATCGTTGAAGATATCTGCGAAGAAGATGTTTCGTCCACACGAAACACGTCATCCACGCGTTCCCCCGCTTGTGTGGCAATCGTGTTGAGGATCTCTTTATCCCAAGACTTCCAGTTATCCGGCAACAAGTGCATGAGCGCCTCAAGAACCTCATCTCCCAGTGCCCAGCTTTCACGAGAGAAGGTGATGATTGGGCGTTCGCCCTGCGGTTCATTGCTTAACGCCTCCGCCTCTTCAATGCGGCTGCGTAATACAGCTTCCATAATACGTTTATCTACAAGATGCGAATATTGCGAACTGCGCATATCTGGCCGCCTTTCTGGATTGTTCTTACCCACATTGCGATGTATACACAACTACTACCTTAATGTACCTCAGCGATGCAGCCTTTTGTTCACTGTCACACACCAAGAGTTGATTCCACGCTGCGAATGGCGCTGAGCCACCACTATTCACCCACAGCACTTGACATTTTTAACAACCCTGCGTATACTATTTCATGCTGTTCGGCTTCGGGCGAGTGGTGAAATTGGTATACACGCTAGACTTAGGATCTAGTGCCGCAAGGCGTAGGAGTTCAAGTCTCCTCTCGCCCACCAAAATGTCCGTCGAGCGGGAGTAGCTCAGTTGGTAGAGCATCTGCTTGCCATGCAGAAGGTCGCGGGTTCGAGCCCCGTCTCCCGCTCCATTAAGATTTTGCATATTAATCCCCCGTCAGAATTACCAGTTCTGACGGGGGTTTTTATGATTACTGATGCTTATGCACGTAAACATCATATAACCACAGTCTTAGACTTCAAGATCTAGTCAACGGTTCCAAGCATTTGGTATGGCATGGGCTTTATACGATTGCGTAAAATACCCTCAGAGGCATCGCGTGGGAGGCACATATGAATAGCACCGTTGATCTGAAGATTTGGCATTTTCAGCATGCAGATTGGGCGTATCTGCAAACCGCCATCCCCAGTGCCTCCGCTGCCGGAATGAACCGCATACAACTGTCGCACAACATCACCATGGACGCAGATGAACTGCTGGATGACGCCTCTTCTTCCCCCAATCGGCAGATGGTCGCCAACGGCCTCGCACTAGCCCATCAGCACGGCCTCAAAGCGGATATCTGGGTTCAGGAACTCATCAATGTGCCCCAGCAATATATAGCATCAGGCAAAATCAAGTTTAGTCCCGATTTCCAGCGATACCTAGAACGCAAATACGACCGTCTGTTCTTGCAAATGCCAGATATCGATGGCCTAGTGCTCACATTCAATGGCTCCAGCCCAAGCATCTTTGATGACTCCCAGTTTGCATCGGAGCTGCCTGTCGTTGAACGCATCGCACGCATCACCGAGTCCCTAAGCAATGTGTGCGAACGCAAGCGCCGGCCGTTGTTTATCCACACCTCAACCGCCAGTATCGAACAACAGCATGTGATGGAAAGAGCGCTGGCCATCATAGAGAAGCGGTTGGGAAATCGGCAGTATTTAATGGTGATAAACAGATATCTGCCGTTTAGCTGGAATCCGATCTACCCATTTACTCCCTTGGTAAGCCGCAGCCACTCCTTGCGCACCATCATTGAGCTTGACTTAGGAAATGAGTTCACCGGCAACAGCAGCTTGCCGTATATCATTCCTCAGACTATCTTAAACAGCTGCGAACTTGGTTGCCAGAACAGCGTTGTTGGCATCTCTGCGTGTGTCGATTATGATACCAGCACGGCTTTTGGCACACTCAACGAGGCCAACATCAATGTATTCAGCTCCATTGTCCAAGGCACTGAGGCATCTGCTGACGCGCTGTTTGAGGAATGGTGTCAGCAACGCTTCGGCGATAAGGCCGCAGCCAAAGTGGCGTCGATTCTTCTGCGAAGCAGCGACATTGTGGACAGCGTCATGTTCCCAATGGGTATGTACATCAACGAGCACTCCATGCTAAGTGGCCTGGAATACGGCATCGAACACATCACAGATACACAGTATTCGTGCTGCGGTTGGATCACTAGTCCGCATAACCTTGCGAAACACCAGCGTATCTGTGCTGCTGGTGATGATGTCATCTTGCAGCTCCACAGCGAAAAAGAATATGCCCGTGAACTCTGCCGCAAGAGCATTGAGGAGTTATCGGCGCTGGAAGGCATACTCTCAGACGAAAATATTGCGCTGCTCACAAAGACCTTCGAGTTGATGAAATCCAGTGCGGATATCGCCGAACTCCACCAGATGGCGTTGTTTAGAATCCTACAACTTCGCCAAGCGGAGCACAATAAGAGCGCAGATGATTTGGCAGTCATCAGCCAGAAGGCGCAGCGAAGCCTGCAGCTGCTGCTGCGCATCGCACCCGACATCCAGCGTATGTATGGTGATACCGCTCAACCAGCCAACCCGCAGCGCATAGAGGATGTGGCGCAGGAGTACCTAGCGTATATCAATGAGCTAAACAGCTAGGGGCGTTGCCCGCTACGGCTGCCAGTGCTTATCAAACAACCGCCGCATCAAAGCAGTGGCCTCTCGCGGCTTGTTCACATCGCCGCCCAGTGTATAAACATCGCGGTAACTAAACTCCAGCTTGCAGCCTTTGGCAGCCTTCAGCGTTTTGATGATATGCTCACTAAACGCGTCGGTGTCTAGTTTACCCGGTGCGCTAAGGTATGAGGGGCTTGGTTTTCGATGGAATATCGTGCGGCGCCCTTTCAGAGCTTCACCCATATAGTTCTCATCACACCATGGTGATATGGATATCTTGCGTACATTCGGGTAATATTGAATATCCTGGCTCCAATAGGGATGCACCGGTTCACAACACCCATAGTTAACAATGCCAAACAGACTGGCCAGCTCGTGATAATACGGCCCCACAAACTCATGATAAGCGGCGGGTGAATAGCCTACCGACTCTTGGGAGTCCAAATACCCCCACATGTCGCGAAGCCGAACATGGTCTGCATGATGCCCCTCAGCAGGCAGCTCATGCGTGAAGCTGAAGGTGCCTTGGCAAGCCCAGTCATTGCCATTATTCAATACCAACAGCTCGTTCTGCTCGCAGAACTGATGATACCGAATGTAGTCATCGGTCACCATGCGCGTCAGCCGATGCAGAGCCTCTGGGCACTCCTTCATGCTGATCATCACAGCTTCCATGCCCATCAACTCAATCAAGCGATAGCTAGGATTATTAACCGGTGTGCCAGAGATAAACCGCACTGGCAGGATGTCGCCAAATATCTCTTCGATAAACTGTTTATATGCTAAACTGCCCTGTTTATCGACTGAGATAACGCTAGGTTTCAGCTCATCTATCTGCTTTTCCAGATCGGTGATGGGGTAGTCGATGTGATATCCAAGATCGTATCCACGTGTGTCCTTGGCAAACACGCGTTTGATGTCTAAATCAAACAGCCGGAAGTTGATCCACCAATACACACCATAATAATCGGGCACCACACGGTCATCGTCTATCATCATGTGGTTGATCATGTTCATAATCAGTTGATTTTCTATCTGCCGCGCGGTATCCGACTCGCACTCCAGCGGAGGCACGATATCGGGTGCAAAAGTGCCCACCTCAATGTGGATCATTGGGCAGGCACCCTGCATATCATTGTGAGCGTACCATCGCTTAATCCGCAGCTGCATCACAGGCAGAGCTGCAAACTCTGCCTGTTGACGAGCTAACTCGCGAAGCCGCTGTCTATCTTTAGGCGAGACGCTCCATTGCGGAGCCGCTTCATTTGACATCGTCGAAGCTTATCTCACACCGGCAGATTGAAGCTCCGAAATCATCTGCCGATTCTTGCATCGACGTGCCCAGTCGACGAGTGTGTGACCCTCTTGATCTCTGACCGATGTATTCGCTCCCGCGCTCATCAACACTTTCAACACATCAACTCTGCCATTTGCCACGGCATGGAAGATCGGCGTTAACCCTTGGTTGTCTTTGGCTTCTATGGCTGCTCCTGCTGCCAGCAATACGGACGCGGTCGCCGCATTGCCCGCCACATGCAATGGAGTCAACCCATCTTGATCCGGCGTGCGGATATTGGCACCTTTACTCAGCAGCATCTTGCACATAGCAGATTGACCATAGTCAGCAGCGACCATCACGGGGGTTTGCCCAGAGTAGTTCGGACTATTCACTTTAGCACCCACGGATATCAACCAACCGCCAAGCTGCTGAAAGCCCATCTGAGCGGCGTAATGCAGCGGCGTATCACCCATGATATCTTTGCTTTGGGCAAATATCGGCTGTTGGCGGATCATCGACATCACAGAATGCCAACTCCCCA
>CAZFLA010000148.1:0-8431 GCA_964519405.1 uncultured bacterium | reverse complement strand
GTATATCAAGTTATACTGAGTTACCTATAACTGAGACGCTTTTTGGGCTAATAAGTTCTGATTTATGACGATTCAGCAGGTTAGTTCAGCATCATACCGTCTATTAAGCCATCCTCTGCGTCAATTTCTGTGACAATTAATGAGCAGAGGATGGCAGTTAATGAAGTCTTGCTATTTGAGGTCGATAGCTATGTCTGGACAATGATGCAGCGTGTTGTGCACCATGCATTGATCTACAAACTTAAGGAACTTTTCCTTGTGTTCTTCAGTGACGCTTGGTGCCTCAACTTTGATATTGATAGAACCAATTCGGGTTGGGCGCTGTACCTTCTCATAGTCAGCGGTGACCTTCAAACCAGTGGTATCTATTTCGGCGCGGTTCATGTACATCGTGGCGTATACACCGATGCATGTGGTCAAGGCAACAACGAGCAGCTCTGGAGGTGTAGGCCCTTCATTAGTGCCGCCTGCCTCTACAGGTTGATCTACGACTATCTTCATACCACGCACATCCGTGGTGAATTTCATTCCGCTGTCATAAGTTGTGGTGATGGACATTTGTGTTCTCCTCCGAGATACTAGTTTTGTTTATTAGATACCCGATTATTAGCCTCGGATTCACCCCTGTGCGCTATCTCATCGAAAATTAGCACACCTGGACAAAAAACAGGTAAACTTTAGACACCCGTATATAGACGCTACAAGAATCCGTATGGAGGTTCTACGATGAAGCTTGCAATAACTATTGTGCATGACCGCGATAAGAATCGTATCACAGACAAACTACTTCGTAACGGTTATAAGTTCACCAAAGTATCTTCCACAGGTGGCTTCCTGCGTGAAGGCAATGTTACTCTTTTCATTGGTGTTGAGGATGACGACCTAGAGCGTTTAATGGAGCTTATTGATGAAAGCTGCAAAACCCGCGAACAGTTTGTTAACGTACTTCCGCCCGATGCGTCCCCAGTAGGTGCCTTTATGCCGAATCCGGTTAAGGTGCAGGTAGGTGGAGCCGTGGTTTTTGTTGTCGACGTTGCTCGATTCGAACGCTATTAATACAGAGATAAGGTTAGCCGAATTTGATTTTCCAGTCTGATCAGTTGATTGGTCACGAAAGAGCTGTACAACAGCTGCAGAAGGCCATCATCTCTGAGCAGTGTGCCCAGTCGCTGTTAATTACCGGGCCGCCGCAAGTAGGTAAGCTGAGCCTGGCGCTTTGGCTTGCCGGTTCACTGATGTGTTACGAACCCACCGCACAAGGTGCATGCGGGCAGTGCGCAAGCTGCCGGCGGTTAGCCGCTGACCAGCACCCGGAGCTGCACATCATAGATCCCTACACAGAGCAGACTCTGATTTGGCAGTTATGGGAAGGCCATTCGGTACCTCGCGGGGTGGAACCTTCGCAAGCCGGTGTCATTGAGCGTTCCATTAACTACTCCCCAAGCTTCGCCAAGCGCAGTGTGTATGTCATCACTAAAGCCGAGACCCTCACGGAGTCAGCCGCCAACAGTCTGCTAAAAACACTAGAGGAACCACCGGATCATGCTGTATTGATTCTTCTGGCAACATCACCTGATGATGTGCTGCAGACCATACGCAGCAGATGCGCACTCATCCCGCTTGAACGCGTAGCTACTGCAAGTATCATCGATTGGCTCATTGAGAAGCATAATGTCAACCAAGATATCGCTGCGCGCTGCGCGGAGATCAGTCAGGGCTGCCCTGGACGTGCGTTAAGTATCTGCACCAACGAGGAAGCGATGGATTTGTGGAACCGCGCGGCCGAATTGGCACACGATATCTGTATGAAGAACAGCGTGACTCCTGCATTGGCGTTGGCCGACAAGCTGCGTCAAATGGCTGCCGAACAGTCGACCAAAAAGAGCACGGCTGTCAACAGGACTGCGTTGCTGAATGCGCTAGACAATATCTTGGTATGGCTTCGTGATGCCATGGTCTGCTCTGCTACCCATGGCGAGGGGCGTGTGGTATTCCATGGTGACGAACGGCACCTATCACAGGCAGCCGAAAAACTAGGTGTTAACCGGCTTGCCGACATGGTTGATGTCGGCCTTGAAATGAGGCGGGCTATTGACGGCAACGCAAACACCAAACTGGCGACGGACCTGCTGATGATGCGCCTATTGGGTTGTGTGCGCGCATGAGCGTTGATGCGGCGATACTAAAGTGGTGCAACACTGTGGCAGTCAGCCGGTGGGCTGACACTCTGATGCTTTTCCTAACCAGCCAGAAAAACACCTGGCCGTTTATCCTGCTCGCATTAATTTTACTGGTATGGAAAGGCGGCAAGACAGGCCGCCGTGTGGCTTTGATGCTGCCATTCTGTATTTTGCTTACCGATCAGCTCAGCGCAGGCATGCTGAAGGACCTCATCGGCCGAGCTCGGCCATGCTGTCAGCAAGATATCTATCCTTGGCTTCGGCTCATCGATGGCTGTCGCGAATCGCACAGTATGCCCAGTTCCCACGCCTCAAACATGTTTGGTGCCGCCACACTCTTTACGTTGTATTACCGCAAATGGTGGCCGTTGTTCTTCTTTATTGCAGCCATCATTTCCTACACGCGAATCTACTTGGGACTTCATTTTCCATCTGATGTTCTTGCGGGAGCAGTACTTGGCAGCTGCGTGGTATTGCTGTTTAACTATGTGTGGAACACCGCAGCCAAACGTCGCAACAACCAGCTTAAGGGCAGCGTCACTATTAAATAAAGATACCATTTCAGCTTAGTAACCGCATCTGACCATCTAACCCGCAACCGTTGTTACTCACACCAATTCCCTGCAGTTTACTGCATATGCAACCGCATCGCATTTCCTGTCGTCAAAGGTAATGTATACTATGCGGTTCAAAAAAGCATGGCATGAGCAACAGAGATTTTGACTCACGATATTTCGTTAGTCAAATGGGGTGTCTTCGTGCCTCTTTATACCTAGGTTGGCTATGTATAGTTCCACAAATATCGACGTGCGACTGTCAACAACAGATATGGTAGCAAAAGACTAGCACGCTTTTGTAAATCAGTGAACCAAACATTAGAGAAGCACGTCTCGTGATCTTGCAGCATATGTAGTGCAGCTGCAGGCAACTATCAGGAGGATTCCGTTGAAGAAGAATGGGTTTACACTCATCGAACTGCTCGTAGTTATCGCTATCATTGCGATACTAGCTGCGATTCTTTTCCCTGTATTCGCACAAGCTCGTGAAAAAGCGAAACAAAACGCCTGCTTGAGCAACATGAAACAAATGGGCTTAGCTATGAACATGTATGCTGATGACAATGATGACTGTTATCCCAGTGTATACGACGACACACAAGATACCACTGGTGACGGGACTGTCGACCGATTAGTCTGGGCTGACAAAATCTCATCATATATTAAGTCACGCAGCATGTATGCATGCCCATCTAAAACCAATAAGATGAGTGACCAGACGACCATCAATGCTTTTAGGAATTCCGGATATACAACGAACTCTTATGCTATGACAACATACATGATGAACATGTGCCAGAACAACCACTGGCCAGAGGGTACCGATAACTTCACAGGTTCCGAATATCTCTATCCGGTATCATCAAGCCAGATCGAAAACCCAACTCAGACCATCGGCATTATGGAAGGAACCGACTATGGCTTCTATATGCACTGGAATGCAGCCTATGATGGTTGGAACCGCACAACCACAGTTAACGGTAAGCTCGTGTTCCTTAGCGCAGGAGCATTAAACGACCGTATTCTGCCAAACCACACCGATGGCAACAACTGTGCCTATACCGATGGTCATGCTAAGTTCATGAAGATGTCTGCCCTGCGATGCAGCTATGAATCGTGGAACTTCCGCACCAAACCAGATGGCTTTGCGATGCCATCCCCTTGCACCAACTAGCCCAAAAGGGGGCCGCATGGCCCCCATCTTCACTCACTGTTACCGCCAATAAACCTCGCAGCTCTGCCTGCCACTCCACAATATCCAGATCCAGGTCAACACTAGCCAGAGTGTTCCGATCCATCACATCACCGCAAAGCTCGCAGCATCCACATTTCTCCTTAGCCACCACTTAGCTGCCTTCACTTTACCGGCCAGACACAATGACAAAGTAATTTTGGGCTTGGTTTACAAAAACTTATAACGAAAGTGACTTCGTTTGGTATAACAATATTGTGACACTAGAGTCGTGCAAACACCATGATGAGTTATTCCTAAGTTGGTCTATGTACCAGCCATCAATACCGACATACCTATGTCGGTAGCAGATATGGCAGTAAAAGACTATATTGCTTTTGTGAATTAGTGAACCAATTCATGACAATGCACGTCACGTGTTCTGGTAGCATGCGTTTTATTGTAGCTACATACAAACAATAGGAGGAATTCGTTGAAAAGGAATGGTTTTACGCTCATCGAGCTGCTCGTCGTTATCGCGATTATCGCTATCCTGGCAGCAATTCTTTTCCCTGTCTTTGCGCAAGCGCGTGAGAAGGCTAAACAAAACGCCTGCTTGAGCAACATGAAACAAATAGCTTTGGCAATGAGCATGTATGCAGATGACAATGATGACTGCTACCCTAGTGTCTACGATGACACACAAGATGTGACTGGTGATGGCACCATCGACCGATTAGTTTGGGCTGACAAAATCTCGTCATATGTCAAGTCCAGAAATATGTTTGCTTGTTCCTCGAAAACCAATAGAATGAATGACCAAACGACCATCAACACATTTAGGAGTTCCGGTTACGCACCGAACTCCCTGGCTATGACCACCTACATGATGAACATGTGCCATAACAATCACTGGCCAGAGGGCACCATTAACAACGTTGGTTCCGATTACCTCTACCCGATATCATCTAGCCAGATCGAAAACCCAACTCAGACTATCGGTGTCATGGAAGGTACCGACTACGGCTTCTACATGCACTGGAATGCCGCCTTTGACGGCTGGAACCGCACAGCCACTATTAACGGCAAGCTCGTGTTCCTAAGCGTCGCACCGTTAGGCGACCGCATTCTGCCTAACCACACCGATGGCAACAACTGCGCTTATACCGACGGCCATGCTAAGTTTATGAAAATGGCTGCTCTGCGATGTAGTTATGAATCATGGAACTTCCGCGCAAAACCAGACGGATTTACAATGCCAGCACCTTGCACCAACTAGCACAAAAAAGGGGGCCGCATGGCCCCCAATCATCACACACGATTCCGCAGCTTAACTTCGCAGCTCTATCTGCCAATCCACAATGTCCAGATCTGGGTCTACACTAGCAGGAGTATCCCTATCCATCACATCACCGCTGGGTTCATAGTTCAGTGCTCCCGACTGGTTCTGCCACGAACCATCCTGCGCGGTAAGAATATGCAGATAGGCATTAATTGTGGTGTTGTCGCGGCCATCACCCAAAGCGTCCCAATACTTGGAGCTGGTGTCGTTAGGGTTTAACGGAACCCTATTCGTCGCGATGATATTAATCTGCAGCGCTTGAAGCTGATCAACCGTCTGACCGCTGTTCAGTATAGAATTAAGATCAATTGTAAACTGAAGCGTGCTGCCATCCGAGCTCAGCTCTGTGTTAAGCGGCGTGCCGATAGGCTGTCGGTTAATTGGGTTGGATGGATTGATGATTTTGTACAGTGTTGATATGCCGTATGTCTGCCCGCTGGTATATTCAGCCACATGGGTGAACTGCCCTGCGGCATAACCGTTGCCCCAAGGGGTTGTCAACACCGGTTTGGGTCCATTACTGCCCAAAGCGTCGTTGGAGTTGTTAATGCACACAAAATAACAGTAGTCGGGCCTCACCTTACCAGCCACCGTAAACCTCACGATAAGCCGCCGTCCATTACCCGCAGCATTGTCGGGATACTTCGCGCATCCGACGAACATAAGCAGACACAATAATAGCGTGATGTGTTTCATGCCTTCATTATAATGTATTTCATACTAATTCATGCACCATATGTGTGTGTCGAATAAATAATGAGTAATCAGTCTTGGTTCTATACACACGTTTCCATATTAGCCCATTTCTGAGATATAATATATGTGACAAGTCCATTGTAATCGCAAGAAAACGGCCGCAATTGTTGAACTCAGGATGGCTATCGTATGAAACTGATTAAGAACAGCGGAAATGATCGAGTTATTAATGAACTGAAAGCTTGCCTCACACCGAATGGAATGCTAGATATCGCATCGCCATCTTTCTCACTCTTTGCATATGGCGAATTAAGGGATCATCTATCGACGGTTGCGGAATGTCGTCTAGTATTACCCGGAGAAGGTGTAACCGATCTTGCATTAACGGGTAGTATTGAAGACCGCGCGTTTCGAAACCGCCTCCAATCACGTTGGTTAGCTGCACAATTATCTGAATGGATCGAAAAGAAGACGCAGGTTAAACTTACTTCTGGAATCATCCCGCAGTCCACAATCATCACAAGGAATTCTGCATTAAAACCAAACCGTGTGATTACCGGCAACTGCACCTTCAGCACAGAGGGTCTTGGTATCACACCGGGTAATCAGTTCGGGTTAATCCAATCATCTGAGAATCCAGATGAATGTACAATGCTTGCGACTTGGTTCTCGAATTTATGGGACAGCTTACCGTCGCAATTCAGTTATAAATCATCACTTCTTAACGCATTGAATACGTTAAAATCACATAGGCAACCATCGCTGGTATACTTCTCTATCTTGTTTAATATATTCCGTGAACTTGGCGATGAGCTTGACGAGGATCGCATCGTCAAATCTGCGACAGGCATTCGAGAAACTACGGTATGGAAGAAACTGTATAAATTCCAACGCGACGGTGTAATCGGAGCCATTAACAAGTTGGAACGCCATGGTGGATGTATTATCGCTGACAGCGTTGGTTTGGGTAAAACATTTGAAGCCCTAGCCATCATCAAATACTACGAACTACGCAACGACCGTGTGCTAGTGCTCGCACCTAAAAGACTACGCGACAACTGGATCCTATATAAGTCTAATGACCGCCGTAACATCCTCTCTGTAGATCGTTTTAACTATGATGTAATTAACCATACCGACCTTTCTCGAGATGGCGGATTATCAGGAGACATTAACCTATCACACGTTAACTGGGGCAACTATGACCTTGTGGTTATCGATGAATCCCACAACTTCCGTAACAAAAATAACTCAAACGACCATGAAACGCGATATAGTCGGCTCATGCGCAGAATCATTCAAAATGGTGTAAAAACTCGAGTGTTAATGTTATCGGCAACACCTGTGAACAACCGCCTTAGCGATCTTAAAAACCAGATCGCCTTCATTACAGAAGGCTGTGATATCGCATTACAAACAAGTGGTATATCAAGTATAAACAATACTATCAAACAAGCTCAGATACAGTTCAATCGATGGCTAGCTCTAGATGACATAGATCGTAAGCCCGTAACCCTTATTGATATGCTTGGTTTCGACTATTTTAAGCTGTTGGACTTATTAACAATAGCACGCTCACGTAAGCATATCGAAAAATACTACGGTACAGCCGAAACCGGGAAATTCCCGGAACGCCTAAAACCAATAAACATTAAATCTGATGTAGACCGTTCTTGTAAATTTAACTCCATCCGTGACATCAATAATGAGATACGACGTCTCAACCTAAGCGCATATGCACCGTTAAGATATGTACTTCCCCACAAGCAAGCTGACTATGATGCGAAATATCGCGTAGAACTCCAAGGTGGTCGCAGCTATTTTAACCAAAGGGACCGAGAGGAGAGCTTAACCCATCTTCTGCGTATTAATATTTTAAAGCGTATGGAAAGTTCTGTTACATCATTTGCTCAAACAATAAAACGCCAGCTTAAGGATGTCGACTTAATGCTAGCTCGAATCGAAGCACACGACGAATCTCTGGATGAAATCAGCATTGACGACATCGACATGGATGATCCTGCTTTTGAGTCAATGACTATCGGACGCAAGGTCAAGGTACTCATTCATGATGTGGACCGCACACGATGGCGACAAGACCTGCTGGAAGACCGAGGACGACTTGATACTCTCTATTCGGCTGCTATGCAGGTAGATGCCAGCCGTGATGCAAAGTTGGAATATTTACGCCATGTCATACTTAACAAGTGTCACAACCCCATCAATAATGACAATCGCAAGATTATCATCTTTACCGCATTTGCTGATACCGCTGACTACCTATACCAGGAATTATCAGGATGGGCGCAACAACAACTTGGTATTCACTCGGCAAAAATAACCGGCACAAGCGGGAATAAGACCACACTACCAAAACTGCATACAGACCTAGGCAGTGTTCTAGCAGCCTTTGCACCATTATCAAAGGAACGGCCCGCGAATTTCGGCGAGGAAGGTAATATTGACTTGCTGATAGCCACCGATT
>CAZFLA010000147.1:0-8631 GCA_964519405.1 uncultured bacterium | reverse complement strand
ATAGCCGTCTTAATCGCCTCGTTATCATCTAGCGACACGACAGCAACTTTTACGGCGGCTCCCCCCTCCGGAATATAGTTGGTCAAATACTCCTCGCTTAAACATGTCAACCATTCTGATAAACTGATACTCATTTGACAGTCCCCTTACCGTTTGGACGGTGTGAATTTTATCGCCACATATTCTTTTTCCATACCATCACGAGTAACAAAATAGAGGATTTTTGTACCTCGCTCACGAAAGGCAGTACTCGCCGGAAAGCTCATTCGATAGCCATCCTTAGTTTCCGTCAATCTGCTCAGTTCTAGAAAGTAGATATCCCGGGTGAAGTCAAGTAGCGAATATTCCTTGTTTGCACCAGGTAACATAGTGAGAACTTCATAAATCTTAGTTAAAGGAATATCGATAAACTCGTCCCGTGCTCGACCAGGTTTCGCAAGAATCAGTTTATAAGCCTCGAAGATTGTCTCCATGAAGCGTTCTGGATTTGTTTTTGGATCTTTGGCTTGAAGTTTCTTGAGTTGTCCAACCAATAGCTCCGGCCGTAATCCATATTCCAATCGCTTGTCAATGCGCACTGCTGGAATGTCTGGCTCTCGTCGGATTAAAACAGGATAGCAGAAAATAATACCATCACGTTCAAACAATTTCACGTTCGCAGCCTCAGCGGCGGCTTTCAGCTCAGGGATGAACTCACCATCAGGTTGGAGATAACCAGAAGCATCGAAGCTAAATTGAGGACATAATTCTGCACGCTGTTGTAAGGTCTCAGTAGCAAGCAAGGCCGCTTGCCGGAGTTTCTCCACATCACGCAGATTGCCCGCTAACAATGCTTTTTGGAATTTCTGAATCGCCATGGTAGCCTTTTTGGCTTGATCTAGCCATATTGTTACCTGCTTACCATACTCATCAATTTGTTGACCTAGTGTCATTAATAACTCCTGTTAAACATCCGTTATGATTAATCCGAGAACGCGACCATGTAAGCAGCATCCCGTTTTACTCAGACATCCATATCGGTATTCTATACGTCAACACCAATTACCTTCTTTTATGCTTAAACCCGCAACAATCGATCCATTCCAATCTACCGATTACCGCGAATATACTCCTGCATTAACAATCCGTTATTCGTCAGCCGCGTATCTTTAAACATACCGTAATCTCTGCCCTCAGCAGCAACCGCGTAGTGAACGCAGGCACACTTGATGTCACAATGGGCAATCGCGTCATTAAGCTCACGCAGCGCTTTTGTCTCAGAATTCGACTTTGCGGCATACTCGGTGCAGATGATATCGCGGCCTTGCAGACCGTATGCAGCCATTACACCCTTAAGCTGCTTCACCGCGTTCTTCATTTCGTTAGCAGGTAGATACGGGTGATACCCTACTCCATCCAGCCAACGTCGACTTGCACACGCCTCCAACGCCTTCGGAAACCAGAAGAGCGCACTGTAGCTCTTCTTCTCGTCCTCATGCCACTCCGCGGCTAACCCTCCGCTGATGACCGGCACGAGCGGACTTTCTGCTTTCAACACCCGAATGGCGGGATCTAGAATCCACCGTCCGAACTCAGCAGCGCGGCGCTGCCAGTCGACATCGGCTTCCATCCAGAAATCGTAGGTGTCTGGTTCATTCCAGATTTCCCATGCTGCAATCTGGGGCAGATTACCATACCGTTGGGCGACTTTCGAAAGAAACTTCGGCCATAAACTGCGGTCATCTGGTGCGCAGCGGAAGTTCTTCTGTGAGTTACTCCACACTGGTGCTCCATATAAACAGGCAATCAATCTGTGTCCATACTTGTCGGCAGTGTCAACCGCCCTATCTGTCTCGGACCAGTTATACTTTCCTGGTTCCGATTCTATGACAGGCCACTGCCAGATGTCACGAATGGCTAAAGGCCGTCCCGCGGCCATCTGCTTCATCAGCGGAGCATTATCTACATATGCGTTTTGCCCATCGCCATAATCGTGGCTCTGGGCATGAATTCCGAATTTCGGTAAGTCGATTCTCACTGACGGGCTCCTATGATCAGGATGGCTGGGCTAGCCCAACAGAACCAGTCAGCATCCCTGTTTTGGCGTCCATTTACGCCCAGTGAAAACTGAATACTTTTGCCTGCATATGCGCTCAAATTCACTTGCCGTGCAACCCAACCACGCGTTGTTTGCGTTCCGGTGGCAACCTGTTTGTTGTTGACCTTAACAAACCAGTCAACCCCATCTGCGGTGTCGTTGATGAAACCGGTTGATGTCACAAACATCAATTTCTGCTTCGCGGTAATGTTCGGCAGCTTAATGGTAAATGTGCCATATCCAGTTCCGGTCATAGGTGGATGGTTATAAATTGCATCCATGTGCGTCACACCATCGGAGACGAGTTCTTTTCGCCATTCCAACCCAGCGCGCAGGTTATCCAGCTGAGCCATATCCATGATTTTACACAGATTGGCCGCCACATTTAGTCCTGCAAAAGCAGGTTTCGGCTTCGTGCGATCGATGTTTTTCGAGGGTAAAAGTTGCTGCCAACTCTTTGCCCCTAACACGGGCAGAAAATGGGCAAGCTCTTCTTTTGCATTCGGTGTTCCAGATAGCCTGAACGCATCCCATGCCGGAAGTTTACGGGTAGGTTTACCTGCGTTTACTCCAGAATCATCAGGGTAATCCCAGATGCCAAGCCGCAGACCAAACTCACCGCGAGAGCTTACATGCCGATGCAGGTTGAATGCCACTATCCCATCGATGTTTACCACGCGGTAATAGGCAGCAGCGTATGCCGCAGCTTGAAGCTGTTCACCCTCGGGCGTGGGATCGGCGTTGAAGCCTTGTTCCGTTAGTGCGATATTGCGCAGCTTGCCCTTGTATAAGAACCGAGCTTGAGAGAGGTAGTCAGGTAAAACTTCCAAGTTTTTGAATGTAATTTTGGGTGTATCATACCGCAGCGTCGCCTCAGTGTCCTTCAGGAAGTTCGGCTTGAAAAGATCCTGCGGGTATGGGTGAAACGCCACTTCCCATGGGAAGTTACCCTCATTAGTCGATCGCCTGGCAAGGCCTTCCAACACATCATCGCCTCGCATATCCACAGGTGCAGTCCAATGATGTTCCATGCTTATGTAAGCCCTAAGGTCTGGGTGCGTATCACGAAGAATGAGATCCGTTACCCTCACGGCTTTCATATATTCATCAAGGAAGTGTTGGTCATTAACGCGCCCCATGTTATACCATGACCAATGCGCCTGCACCTCATTACCCACGATATAGCTGCTGACCAATCCATACTTGTGGTCTGGACGGCTATAACGCTCAGCATAGAATCCGATGACTGCACGGTATGCGTTAAGACCATGCTTATCGGTGATGTTAAATGCACCCAGATGCATCGGAGCATTCGCAAGGTCCGTTTCTGGGTGGATAAACGGGTTGTTGGGGTCAGGTGCCGTCGGCACCGGATTGTTGATGACAGCGAATATATTGATTCCCGCATCTGTGAGTGTTTTATACTCTTGGTCTTTACCGCGGAAGGTATCCATATTCATGACGAACTTCTCGCCGTCAACCACGACGACAGGATCATCGGGTTTCGCGTCTTCTGGCCTTCGGATGGCACCGGGCAGATCAATGTTGGTGGTGATATGTTTGACGCCTAGCTCAACAAGATCGTCAACCGACCAAGGACAGCTCATACCCTTCCTGGATGAGGGCCATGGTATGCGAAACCCTCTGCTGTTCTGCGTAAACTCCGTAACATACCGTGTCTTGGAGGCAGCCCCTGTGTTCGAATCAACTAATCGAAAGCGTCGATAGAGCATATCATCAGCTCCAACTTGACGCTTAATCGTGATCTTCTGAACACCAGCCACTTTCCCCTTCCACACATTCACGCCACCCGATATCTGCCAAGGCATCAAGGCCTCCACACGATACCAGCCTGGTTTTGCGGACTTCGCAGTCAACGTGATCGTTGATTTTCCAGCTTCTGCCTGAAGAAGTTCAGCGGCATGTGATGATATCGATAATACAACAGCTAGAAGGATTAGCAAGATGCGGTTTTTCATGGAATAGCAACCCTCTCGTAAATGGCATAGTTCACAGCGTGGTTTACACCTTAGCTGTCTGGTAACACATATATTAACTACATGTTCGGCGCGATGGTCTGCTATTCCTGCTCTTTACGGGCGTTGACAGAGGATGATGTATGCGGTACGCTTCGGTTGTAGTTACATATAGAACTCATCTCGATTACCAAAGGATGAATACAATGCGTATTTGGACTCGCAACGATACCTCAGGATCTGTACACGCTATGGGAAACGGCCAGATGGCCGTGTATGCTCAAGGAGCCAATATCATCAGCATCTTCGGGCCACCCTATAGTTCACCGAACATCATGTCGATCACAACAGAGGGGCCAGATACGCTGACCGACGCGGCAGAGCGTGAACTCGGCACATCAGTCTGGAACCACAAGACCTCTGCATCAGATCAATCACTCGTCAACTATACCGAATTTGTGGCATCGGATTTACCGGCTTATATTCGCATCTTTGACTGCAAACGAGAAGGTGTCAAGTGGGTCATTCATCCTAATCCGTCTGCAGGCTTCAAGGACTGCCCACAACAGCCAAACTGTTGGCAGCAGATCATCAGAGCTGGGCAGAACGCGTATTCCTACCCGTCTACTTTATGGTGCTTTCATCGTGTGATTACCTCAGGCTCCTGCAAAGTCGATATCGCTCCCTCAGGTGATCTTGTCGTCTCTTGTCTGCCTGGCAAGGGTAGTGTCGCCATCGTAGGAGGCATCACCTATCCAGAAGCCGTCACACATGCCGAGGCCCTCGTCAAACAAGGTGTAGAGACCCTACTCCAGAAGACCAGGACATACTGGAAAGAGTTTACCGACCGACGGTTGGCAGCAAAACCAAGCTTAAAAAGCCTACCGTCTGATATCTCCACAATCGCAGACAGCGTAGCCACGCTGATTAAGTCGCAGCAGTCAGCTGACGGAGGAGTGCTCGCTGGCCACTGGTATTGCTTGGCTTATATCCGCGACCAATACGGTACAGCAAGAGGGATGTTAAGCCTAGGGATGGTCGAAGAGGCAAAACTGAATCTAGACTTTCGGCTGTATAAATACAAACGCTTTGGCACACTTCAAACGGCTGAGACCATGGGCACAGATGCCGGCCGGCACATTCATGAGAATGACGAGTCAGAGGGTCCCGGTTACACCATTCTGCAAGCCCGCGACTACATCGCGGCGACCAGTAACCATGCCTATGGCAAAGAGTTGTGGCCCATGCTTGATTGGTGCTGGCGTGTGCAGGTAAGAAACCTGGCGAACGGCTTGATGCCGTTCAATGGCGACGAAACCTATGTAGCGGGCGGTTTCTTCCCGCGGTCAGGGTTGATTCAAGGATCCGCAGATTCCACTCTAGTTTTTGTAGAAGCCGGTAAATGGCTAGTCAAGTGGGCGGTCGAACAGGGACATTGGACCGAAAAGTATGCTCACGATCAGCTAAAATTGGTCAACCAAGCAAAAGAAGCTTACCGTAAATATTTCGTTGACCATGACCGCATATGGGCAAACACCCCAGAGCGGCTAAACATGATCACCCCACCCCGCTTCCGACATGGTGTCTGCGAAGGCTCATGCGGGTGGTTTGGATGGACAGAACACTCATCCAAGGGTCGGTATCTCTGTCCGAATTGCAGTGGACACAAGGATGTAGCAGCTGATGTGCCAGCACGCATGGAAGTGAATTCCGTCTCGTTGCTGCCTGCTTATCTCGGCAGTGATATTCTGAGCACAGATGAAATGCAGCGCATCACGAATCATGTCCTAGATCAGGCTAACGGCACGGGCTTTATCTCCAGCGTGCCTGGTCAGCCAGGCTGTGTGGGATACGATCCAGGCTTGTTGTTAGCAAGCTTATCGCGGCTGCGTAGTCCGAAAGCAAAAGCAGCTTATGATAAGCTCATTTCGCTGCTGGACGACACAGGAGCCTGGGTGGAGTATTACCTTGATGACAAAGCACGAGCCGGCTGTTGTCGATGCCGCCCATGGGAGAGCGGCATCAATGTGATGGCGATGCTAGATTATGCACTAGCGCATCACTAGAGAAGTTAAGCCATCTGCAGAAGCACTCTGCAGATGGCTTACACGTCATGAGAATGATGGAAGGAAGTCTGCTTGCAGCTCAAGCATGTAGTCCAGCATCTTCTCGGCCTGCGCGATGTTGTTTACCACAGGGTCAAGCAGCAGTGCTTGCATCAGCTTGTTGCGTGATCCAGTCGCGAAGGCCTCTGTCAGGCTATCGTGTATGGCGAATTGGGTTCGCATCAGCGCGGCGACGGGTTCAGGAATCGACCCAACATGACTTGGCCGCACCCCATCACTATCAACAAGCGCAGGTACTTCGACCACGGCAGATTTCGGTAGGTTCGCCACATACCCATCTGTATTTAGCACATTAACTGCAGGATCGTTATAAGGCACGCCGCTCACCATGGCATGGATGATCTCCACAGCCGCTTCTCCGCTGCCCCTGACACACCGTTCATCGGTGACCTTACCATCTTTAACGACGGTCTCTACTGCGCTCAATGATGGCTCTGATTTCTTCACAGCATGGCATTCCTGACCGTATGACCATCGGTTCGGAACATAGCTCCCGCCCCATGCCAGATACTCACCAATGTGGTCATCTGACCGGTAACCAAACATCCCGAAATACTTCACGAGATCGCGGTATATGGAGTTTTGCCGCTTATCATCGGCTAAGGCGCGCTCAAGCAGCTCAGGCATCAGATCCTTGTGTGTCGCCTTATCCTGAACGCTGAGGAATGTGTAGAAGTGATTCAGACCAGCGCTCACGATCTCCAGCTCACTCAACGGTTTGCCTAGGTATTCACTCGCGGCACCTAGCCCATTGTTGATGCCATGGCATAATCCAAAGCACTTGATCTTTGTTAAATGCGAAACGGCATGGGTGATACGAGCGACTGGGTTTGTGAACTCCAAGAACAAGGCATTTGGGCATATTCGTTCCATGTCGCGGCAGATAGGAATGACGATGCTCATGTTGCGCAGAGCATGGAACATCGCTCCAGGGCCGCCATTCTCACCTAGAATATGCTTAAAGCCATATGCTTGCGGAACTCGAAAATCCTGTTCCCATAATGGCATACGAGACCGTTCAACAGCGCAAATGACGAAATCCGCACCAGTTAAGGCATCTTCGCGGTCAACAGTGGCAGTGATTGCGATATCTGCTGACAAGTGAGCTTTGATGATCTCCGCGAACTGCCGCATCATCTCTAGTGACTGAGCGTTGATATCATGTAAGCACAACGTCACATCTTTTCCTTTTAGACCGTCTGCCCGCATCACATCAACCACATTCCCGCGTCCGAAATCTTTAGAGCCAGCACCCACCATCACGATCTTTACGCTCATCGGCTTTCCTCTTTCCTGCATCATTAGTGTGCATATACCAATACACTATTAATCATTTGGGCAATGCAATCCTTCAACTTTGGGATACCCTTTGCGGATGAGGGCACCATATGGTGAAGTATATGTAAATCTTAGCGCAGTGGGACTGGATGTTTACTTGAACAGCAACAAGCAGATCGACTACATTAATGGCATCAAGGGATTGGCTTGCATCGGCATCGTTGTGGGCCACTACGCAGGCATCTACAAGTATGCCGAAACAATACCCCGTGCCCCGCGTCTAGCAGATATACTGTTCCGGCATCCCCTTTGGATTACTATCGATGAAAACTTCTGGTTGTGCGTGTTCTGTGTACTGAGCGGATATGTGGTGGCTTTAACTCACATTACTGACATCAGAACGCTCATTAGCAAAATCTTCAAGAGATTCCTACGCCTTTACCTGCCTATGCTTGGCGCCTGCATCATCATATATGGACTGTATAAACTGTTCGGCTTCTCCAACATTCACACCACGAAGTTGTTTCACAACAACTGGTTCCAGAGCTTCTATACCACGCGTTTCGGAATCGTTCAGGTATTCACCGATCCTGCGGTGACTCTGCTGTATAGGGGCTCACCTTTCAACAACGTCTACTGGATGCTCAACTCGTTGTTTATGAGTTCAATTATTATCTATGTCGGCAGATATGTACTGTCATACCGCAGCAGTGCTCGTATCGCCGTTCATGCTGTGACCCTCTATCTATGTATTCGGTATTACGGCTTTGTTGGTTTTGGTTGTGCACTCGGTGCATTAGTTCTAGACTATCAACCACAGCTAGTGCAGATATTCGCACGTGAGCGGCGTCATCGCATTTGCTGGGGAATCTTCGCGTTTATCATGGTTGACAACGGCCACATGATGCTCGATCGCTTCATGCCGTTTACTTTTCTGCACTACACCCCGTTCTGGAAGGTGTTCTACTTCGGTGTGGCGCTTCTCATCATCGGCAATTCCGCGACGATCCAACAGATATTCAGCCATCGCCTGCCGCAGAGCCTAAACTGCATCTCGTTTGGGGTCTATTCGCTGCACTTTCCCATCATATGCACACTCACTTGCGCACTCTTTTTACACTCAGAGTGGTCGTTTATGAACTTCATCCTGTTTGGGCTGCTCACCATGGTCGTG
>CAZFLA010000146.1:0-8733 GCA_964519405.1 uncultured bacterium | reverse complement strand
CCTGGCTCTGGCAAAGAAGAGGAGTATCATCAGCAATGAATCGAACCGTTAACATAGATACTGTCACCATCGAACACGTCAATGCCGCGCTGGATTCGCTGCGCCGGGGCAGTGGTGTGCTTGTTACAGATAATAGTGATCGCGAAAATGAGGGTGACCTTATCTTTTCTGCCGAACGCCTCACAGTGCCTCAGATGGCTCAGCTTATACGTGAATGCAGCGGCATCGTCTGCCTTTGCCTCACTGAAGAGCGAATCAACCTGCTCAATTTACCAATGATGACCGACAACAACACCAGCCGATTTGGCACAGGATTCACGGTGACCATTGAAGCGGCACAAGGTGTCACCACCGGCGTCTCAGCAGCCGACCGCGTCACAACCATCAAAGCCGCGATATCACCATCATATAAAGAGGGTGATCTCTGCACCCCTGGTCATGTGTTTCCACTAAAAGCACGCACGAACGGTGTGCTGGAGCGTGATGGACACACAGAGGCCACTGTAGATCTGATGAAGCTAGCTGGTCTACAACCGTATGGTGTTCTCTGTGAAGTCACTAATGCAGACGGCACGATGGCCCGCAGGCCTGAGATCGAAAGCATGTCCAAACGCACCGGTTACCCAATAGTCACGGTAGAAGAGATCATCGCCGTTCGACGGCTGCATTCCGACGACTAATACCGTTACTCTGGCCGCATCACGTTGTGATTAGCCTTGAGATAGTAACGGCATCCGACCGTTACAACTATATTAGGGGTACAATAACTTAGAGGTATAGCGCCTCTATTTACAAGAAATGACGAACACGTATCAAAAACGTATATTTGCATTCTAAGGAGATATCAACGCATGGATACCAAAAGAGTCCTGTCGCAGGTAGTGGAGCTTTCCCACTGGCTGGGTGAAGAACCACGTGAACTGGCGATCATGGGCGAAGGTAACACCTCCGCGCTCAGCGAAGACGGTTCTTTCTTCTACGTAAAAGCCAGCGGCACTCGCTTGATGGACATTCCGGAAGATGGTTTTGTTAAAGTTGACCTCGCTAAGGCACTTGACTTCCTTAAAAACGGCGAAGCCACCGATGCCGCTACTCAGCAGGCACTCAAAGACGTTCGATGCGATGCAGCCGAAAAGCGGATGCCATCTGTTGAAACATTCCTGCACGCCTATCTTCTTTCACTTCCGAAGATTAACTATGTTGGCCACACTCACGCCACATATGTAAATATGTTGACCTGCTGCAAAGATGCTGAGAAGCTCATTGCTGGACGACTTTTCCCAGATGAGATTGTATGCTGCGGTGTTGCCCCACTGTGGGTACCTTATACCGATCCAGGTCTGCCACTCGCCCGCGAACTAGCTGCCCGATGCGAAGCTTACATCGAGAAATATAACTCAGCACCTCGCGTGATCCTCATGCAGAACCATGGTATGATCTGTGCTTCCGACAGCGTCTCTGGTGTTCAAAGCGCGACAGCTATGTATCAAAAAACAGCCAAGGTCATCTTGGGAGCAGTCGCTTTAGGCGGACTGCATTTCATGTCTGAAGAAAATGTAAACCGTATCTATACCAGACCTGATGAAGCATACCGCAAACAGGTTATCACAGGTTAATAGATCAAAGGAGCCAATTGATGTCACAAAAGCTAGATACCTATGTTAAGGCACAAGGTGAACTGCCGAGTCAGTTCCTGCAGTGGCGATTATATGGAGCAGGCCTTGAGAACTTCGGTGTAGACGCAAAACCCGAACTCATCGACCTTCCAGAGCCAAATGATGATCAGCTTCTTCTCCGAACTGATACCATCGGAATATGCTTCTCCGACGTTAAAGTCGTGAAACAGGGCAACCAACACGCCAGACTAGTAGGTCGTGATATGAAAGAGAACCCTGTTGTGCTCGGACACGAAGCACACGTTACGGTAGTAAAAGTCGGTAAGAACCTAGCCAGCCGATACAATGTTGGCGATCGCTTCATCGTCCAAGCTGACGTCTTCTATAAAGGCGTCTCCATGGCATATGGTTATGTTCTTCCAGGAGCTATGACCCAATACGGCCTCGTTGGCAAAGAGATCACCGATGGTGACGACGGCAGCTATCTTCTTCCTGTAAAAGACACCACAGGTTATGTGGAAGCCGCTTTAGTTGAGCCATGGGCATGCGTCGTCGACAGCTACGATCAGCGCCGCAGAACATCCATTAAGAATGACGGCGTCGTATTAGTTGTCGCCAGTGATGACACTGACAGCTACACACTAGGATGCCTTGCTTCTTGCAGCAATCCTGCTGTTCCTTCCAAGATTGTGGCAGTTAACCTCAAGGGGTCACTGCGCCAGCAAGCAGCGAATGCAGGACTGAATATAGTAGACGCAGCCGACTTAGCAGCTGCTAAAGAGATGCTGCCTAAGGGCGCTGATGATGTTTTCGCCATCGGCAACGTATCTGAAGAGACAGTAGAAGAAGCAGCAGCTCTTCTCGGCGTGAAAGGCGTGATGTGGGTAGCCCGCACACAGCCATTTACCCGAAGCCTGAGCCTCGACCTTGGCCGTATCCACTACGATCAGTTGTGGTTCACGGGCACAATGGGCACCGACATCAGCAAGGCAGCATGTCCTTCATTGGTCAGTGATATCCAGCCTGGTTCAAAAGTGCTTCTCGTGGGAGCAGGCGGTCCTATGGGACAGATGCACCTACAGCGCGCTGTTCAACTGCCAAACCCACCATCTGTCATCATCGCAAGTGACGTTGACGACGCACGCATGGAATATGCCCGCAATCGCTATGAAAAGATGGCCAAAGATCGCGGTATTAGCCTCGTGTTCCTCAACCCCAAAACGCTCAGCCCTGCAGAGTTTAACGAAGCCGTAAGCAAAGCCACAAATGGTGAAGGTGTTGATTACGTCTCCTGTATGGTTCCTGTTGCTCCTATCGTAAGCGGCAGCATCCAGAACATGGGCAAGAACAGCGTTATGAACCTATTTGCTGGTCTAGGCCGTGGAACCATGGGTAATGTGGATTACAACCAGATCTGCGCTAACGGTGTGCGCTTCTTTGGATCTAGCGGAAGCACCATTAACAGCATCAGCAATACCCTGCGGTTGATGGAAAGCGATGAGCTCAAAACACGTGCCAGCTTGGCCGCCATTGGTGGTATCAATGCGATGTGGGAAGGCCTGAAGAACGTCATGGAGAACAAATACTCCGGCAAGTCAGTAATCTTGCCGCAGCTTGATCTGCCAATGCTGTCTATTCAAGACCTTAAAGAGAAGTTCCCTTCAGTATACGCTAAGCTAGAAGACGGAAACTTCTGGACAATCGAAGCGGAAAAAGAACTCTTAGAGCTTTGCCTCTAGAAGAGTTTCAGATAAAAAGACGCCGACCGCACAGCGGTCGGCGTTGCACTATAACAGGTTAGCAGCAACGTCACTAACCGATAAATCACAGGAGCACATAAAGCAATGAATTGTAATAGACTCGCCGGTCAGGTCGCAATTGTCACCGGTGCAGCACAAGGCCTAGGTGAGGCCATTGCATACCGACTAGCAGCTGAAGGCTGCAAAGGCGTAACCATCGCCGATATGCAGCAGGAAAAAGCACAAGTCGTAGCCGATAAACTCGTGGCAGACTACCCCAGCTGTAAAGCACTAGCCGTGGCCGTTGATGTTACCAATCCAGACAAGGTCAAGGAAATGGTAGACAAGACAGTCGAAGCTTTCGGCACTCTTGACATCATGGTCTCCAACGCGGGCATCCTCATCGCTGGTGATATCCTCGACTTTGATCCAAAGAAATGGGCCAAGGTTATAGAAGTCAACTTGATGGGCTACATGCACTGCGCTCAGGCTGCCGCCGTGGTGATGGAGCCAAACAAAAAGGGTGTCATCATCCAGATCAACAGCAAGTCTGGTCTTAAGGGATCATTCCGCAGCAGCGCATACGCAGCCAGCAAGTTCGGCGGTGTGGGCTTAACCCAGTCCATCTGCATGGACCTCGCTCCATACGGAATTCGGGTTAACTCCATTTGCCCAGGCAACCTGCTAGACGGCACCCTCTGGAGCGATAGCCTCTTCGAGCAGTATGCTGTTAAGTGGGGCATCACCGTTGAGGAAGTTCGCAAGAAATATACCGATCAGGTTCCTCTCGGCCGCGGATGCACATATGCAGACGTCACCAACATGGTTGCGTTCTTGGCCAGCGATGAAGCCAGTTACATCACCGGCGAAGCCATTAAGGTAGCCGGCGGCCAACTGTAGATTTCGCAAGTACAACGTCCGTTTCGGCTGATGTCGCAACGGGCGTTTTGCATTTTGGGGCCCTTTATTTTCATGGGACTGATTGATAAATGTTAAGTTGGTGGTTGGTTTTCTAGTGCACTAAGCTTTTCTTCATCCCATAGTTGAATACTCCGGGCGATAGCAAACGAGCGCGCTTCAGTAGAGAAACCTGAGGGGCATACCACCACACCCACCGTGCCACGCTGTCCATCTGGTAACACTCCGTTCAAACTACGCACAGCTTCTACTCCACATACCCGATTGTTATCCTTACATTGAATCAATAAACGGTGTCGAGAACCGACTGCATCATCGCGTTCAGCGATGACATCCACACCTCCATCTCTACTACGAGGAGTTTTTTCTACTCGATAGCCCAGGTGTGCCATCAGACATGCAACACGCTCTTCTAGTCCGGCACCCGGTAATGGTTCCGTGGGTTTGCCAGGCGCTGTCAACCCAACTAAACCGAATATTTCTTGCTTTGTGAGGAATTGGCTGATATCCAGAGATGTCATGTCCACAAGTTCTGAAAAAAGTTCACGCTTGCTTTTCAATATCTCATCAATCCGCTGCTCTATAGTATCAGCCATCGTGTATGTATAGACGTGCACTGGCTGCGTTTGACCTATACGATGGGCACGATCTTCCGCCTGTAACTCAACGGCAGGATTCCACCATCTGTCAAAATGGAACACATATGAAGCGCACTGCAGGTTTAATCCTTGACCACCCACTTTTAGCGATAGAACCAATACGCGTGTGTCATCATCGCTCTTAAATCGTTCGATGGCAGCCTCCCGTTGTGAGACATCCATATCGCCGGTATAAAGCACTGGATGGAACTGCTGCAGTTTGTTAACTATACTGCGTGCTCCGCTTGTGTTGTTCGTATATTGAGTAAATACCAGTGCTTTGTGCCCTTCGGCGGAAAGTTCATGAATGTGGGCGACCAAATTCTCCATTTTAGCGGACGCTCCGCTTTCAGGATCGAAGTTACATATCTGCTTAAGGTGACTTATTAGAGCTAAGACATGCTCGATTCGGATGTCACCAAGTTCACGGAGGCGCACCATGCCTTCTCGTTCGGCTCGGTCATAGCTTCGCCTTTGAGCGGAGGTGAGTTGGAGTTCAAGTTCCGTATTAATTTTAGGTGGAAGATCCAATAACACATCAATTTTACGTCGGCGTAGTTGAAACTCACCGAGCGTTTCACGAAGCGGGCGATAGAGTGGGACATTACTATCGGGTCCAGTAACAAATTCTAAAATCGAACGCACATCATCAACACTATTCTCCAGTGGTGTACCTGATAAAGCCCAGTAACGCTCACGCGGTTGACGTTTGCATACACGTGACTGTTCGGATTCACGGTTCTTGATCTTCTGTGCTTCGTCAAGAATCACCACACCCCAAGGTTCACGGCAAGTAGGACATGTGGGCTCCCCCGAGCAATCGGCGCGCAGGGTATCGTACGAGGTGATCGTGACATGCGCGCGATAGGGCCACTGCCACGAGCGATTATCTGCGTTACCTTTTACCACCATAACACGCAATTCAGGAGCCCACAATGCCAACTCCCGACGCCACTGGTCGAGAAGGCTCGCGGGAGCAACGACAAGTGCGCGCTCGATCTCATGACGGGTAAGCAATACACGCAAGGCGGCTATTGCCTGTATAGTCTTACCTAATCCCATATCGTCACCCAACAACAGATGAGAAGATTGTAGTAAGGCCTGTATACCTTCGCGTTGAAACGGAAAAAAGTCACTTGGCCACTCCAGCGGGCCGCAAGGAGAAAGCAATGTCACAACTGGTGGTTGGAGGATAGTAAAGAGGATGCGTGCTAGCGCATCTTTAAGCTTTTTAGAAATACCATTACGCTCAGATAATGGATTAGCGGATGTATCTGGGTCATGCGTCCGTTGCGTGGTAGTAGAATCCGACGTGTCGACAGTCAATGCTGAATAGAGTAAATGATCGAACCTTATCGAGCGCGCCTTCCAGATTTTCACGAAACCATATTGAGACACAGGAGTATTGCAATAGAAATCGTCCAGATAACAAACTCTGCTCATTGCCGGTGTATCCGGGTGACTCACAATCGAACCGGGTTCCATTTGACGGAAAGGATCAGGCATATAAAGAAGTTCCGCAGGGACATCGGACGGTTCGGCCCGCGGGAACAAGCGCAGTACAAAGCCGGCTGTCTGTTCGCGGGCTTTCCACCAACTTGATGCAACACTCATCAATCGGTTCCTGCTGATTCGCCGTAAACCTCGCGTAAGCCTAAGCTAGCACGTTCAAATGGCTCAAGTAGAAGCCCGCGCTCTGCTAAACGGGCAAATAGATCGGCTGTAGTACCTTCCGGTTTTGCAGGGCTCCAGAAGGTATGAATCTCTTTCTCGACACCATCGGCATCGGATGTGGCAAGAGACTCACGGAATTCCGTTCCAGAAGTGCCCACAGCTTCCTCCGCCGTAGCGATCCGACCAACAGGTATTTCTAAACTCAGATCGCCAGCAGTACCGAACAGGCGGGGTCCAACCACACCTGCACGGCAAAATAGCAGCCGCGGCGTGAGGGTGGCTGTGGGAAAGATTGTTAGGGCCAGCCTACGGATCACAGCTTGTTCACGCTCCGATGAACGCCAGAGCAGATTGTGCATCAGTGCAATCTTGTTATACACAAACTCCACTGGCTCACCGCGCGCGTTGACAATAAGTAATGCCCCATATCGCTCATCGCCGCGTGACGCTGCCTCGATATGCAGGAATGCGGCATACCCGAGTTCATCAATCTCTTCAGTATCGTGAAAAGGAATCGGCATGGTGTTCTCCGTCAGCTTTAAAGAGTGATCGTTGGCTCATCGTCTTCGATGTTCATTTTTATATCTGCATCATCCTCATCGCTAGATAACTGCATGTCTGTGTCTTCATCGTAACTGAAGAGCACATCCTCAGTGACTATATCCGCAGCAGTATCATATAATCGGCGAAAATCCCAAGCATTAATCCAATATCGGATGTACTGCCTCATACGTCTGCTTAGTAATACCTCGGGACGATTTTCAAGGTCAGGCGCGTCCCAATTATACGCCAGCGAGTATAACTTCCTTACACGGTGATACACATCGTCGACCTGCTCGCTGGAGTAAGCTAGTATAGAGTGCGCCTTGCGTTGGATCAGATCCATTCCCTTTTCCGCTAATGGAATTTTTCCGGCATTGCGTGTACCACCCAGTTTTGCTGGGATTTTTTCACGGTCATTGCGTTTAATGATTACCGTGCCTATATAGTCACTAGATATTGTTAGCACAGTTGCCAATCCATCAAGAGCACTTTCATGGCCAAAGAGTTGAGCTAAATTAGCATATGCACTTGCCCGTTGCTGTAAACTATAGTTACCCATGATTTCGCCTTCGTCCAATAATATAAGCCAGCCTTTATATCCTGCCGAATGAAAAAATCGCGATAAATATTCAAAACGTTGAATATCTGGTCCCTTCTTGGCCGCCCCCACACGCACTCCTGTCTCACCCACTGCACGCAAATCGTCACGTATATCTGTCACTTTCATCGGATAACCGGTCCAGTCGTTCACGATTTGCTGACGAACCTCTTCATCTGTTGTTTTAATAAACAGCTGTAAGGTGGCAGAGAAGCGTGGATCTATATCTGGTGTAGAATTAACCCAAGCAAATAACTCTGAGTAGTATGGCGCTCGATCGCTGTGGTAGGTTAGGGCAATTTCAGTAAGTGCCGGGCCGACTTTTCCCTTAACGATGGCAGACTCCACGCAAGCACGATATACTTTCTTCAAATCATACAGCGGAGTCTCTTTATTAAGAGTGATGCTCGATACGACAAAGTTATCCTCCAGTGCTAGATAGCGAAAATACTCCAGCCAGTGCGATTTTCCCGTCCCAAAGTCGCCTTCCAACAACAATCCCGCATGACATGTGCCAGATACTGATCCGTCGCTAACCGATGACAGTAATGATGCAAACTGTTCTTTAAGCTCATCTTGTATCGGAGGCAGCTCCCTGACGACATCACGATTTGGCACGCCAGCTCGTAATGCTTCGATGGCGCGGCGTTTCTCAACTTGAATGTTTGGCATCTACAACTCCGTTCCCATCGCATAGCACTAAGCTTACCATGGCGTTTAATGGATTATCGCGCGATTGATCATGCACTTCATTTACTAACCGGGTTTTTAGGGCAGGGTATAGTTGCATACTTATCCCAACTGATTGATCTGCAGGCGGTATGATCTTTGGCCCGATCAATGCAACCATTACAAAATGAGACATTTCGTCAGTGTCGTCGATGAAAGCGCGAATAAGTTCATAACTATCAATTACAGCACTACGTGTATAACTTAATCCGACATTATTCACGTTTCTCTCCGCATATATCGCATGCTGGTTTAGAATAAGAGATATGCCAATATTG
>CAZFLA010000145.1:0-8776 GCA_964519405.1 uncultured bacterium | reverse complement strand
TTCCTTTACCGTAAGGGACTTTCACCCCCGAGAACGGGCACATGCCCGGCATACACAAAAAAGCCAGCTTAAACAAGCTGGCTTTGTAAGATCGATAGAAATACTAAGGAGTAGTCGGTGTTGGAGCTGACTGTGAGTCTACAGAAACTTTAAGTTGTTTTGTGATCTGGCTGCCTTGATCGTTGCGGGCAGACAATACGAACACTGTCGTATCTGTGATAGGAAACTCCTGACTGCCTACGGCATCGACTGCCGTATCATTCAGCGTGACCTCACTGGCATTTCGCACATTCCAGCTAATCACTACCGTTCCATTTGGCTCAACTTTTGATTTATCAGATGCAAAGCTCACAACCCTTACAACATTAGGGTCATTCACCGATACCGATAACCGTTTGGTAGTTTTCTTGCCCTCTTTGTTCAATACTGTTAACTCGTAAGTTGTGCTCTTTGTCGGCAGCAACTCTTGACTGGTAATATTGGGATCCAGCATAGTGCCAGGTGGATTTAGGTAGATGCGGTCTGCATTAGCCACAGACCATGTCAACAATACGGTTTGATTTGGCTCTAAAGTGGTATTGGGGTCGGCCCTAAATGACTTAATAACAGGCAATGGTGATGCTGGTGCAGGCTGCACCACAATGGTCACCTCTTTGCTGTCTTGTCCTGCCGATGATTCTGCAGATATAACGTATGTTGTTGTTTCTGTGGGTTCCAGACTGACGGAGCCTGCAGCCGTATCAACCTTACCAGGTGCCGGCGATATGGTGATTTTTCGTGCGTGTGATACATTCCATGAGAGCGTGACAGACTGCCCCTGAGTGATGGTATCTGCACTGTATTTGAACTCATTAATATGTGCTGGTACAGGTTTCACCAACATATAAATCAGCAACATCAAGAACGCAGCACATAGAGATATTAGGAACGTTGGTGTAAATAATGGTCTAAACTCTACATATGCCTGTGCGTTCGTTGCCAAGAAGGCATCATCAGTGCTTCGGGCAGTAACGGCGAACTGAACCAATCGGTATTTACCAACCATCTTTTTGATGGCTGGTTCGGCCCCCATATTTACTACGACAGTTTCACCCGGTTGAAGAGTCAGTGAATCTTCCTCAAAGGTGTATAAACCTGCATCCTCGTTGTCTCGGCAGTTTAACTTCAACCTAACTTCCGAATTACCAAGGTTGCCGATTTCGGTATCAAACTCTGTAAAAGGCCTCAGGTAGTGACTAACACCTTTTTTGGGAAGCACCTCAACCGAAAGAGCTGAAAACTTCCGAACAATGAGGTTTGCTTGTTCACTAATCACATCGCCATCTTGAAAGGCACATGCTTTTACCATGAACGGATAAGTCTTAGCAAAACTTTCTGGTCTGCGAGGTACGGAAATTGTGATGATCTCTGTGGTCTTCTTTTGAGGTAAGACGCTCATTGTAGGTACAGGTATCGCTACCCACCCATCTGGTAATCCGTCAACCTCAATACCTAATGTAAGTTCATCCGCACCAATGTTGTTGATCTCAATTTCTAGCTCTATACTCTCACCAGCTTCAATTTCAAGCCGTTGGGATGATAGCTTTAAGGTTACGGATTTATCTTGAACCATATATCAGGCCTCATTGTTAATATCTAAAAAGGCGGGTGATTGCTGCTGCGCCTCACCCACCTTATTATACTGACTATTGCTAAGCAGAAAGCGTGATAGCTAGCTTCAAAAGCGATTCGTCAAGCTGCTTGGGCTGCGACCAAGAAACACTTAATGGTACCGCATTCAGTGCGCCGTCCCACTCAACCGTCATCAATCCCGATTTGCCTTCGAGCAGGCAATTAACTGCTAGTTCACCAAAGCGGCTAGCCGCGATGCGATCACGAGTGCTTGGAGAGCCGCCTCGCTGTATATGACCTAGCACAGCATACCTAACGTCCGCATCAAGATAATGCTCTGCAAAGTTTGCGATATCGGCTGCCTTGGCTGCGCCTTCGGCACACACGATGATACTGCTGCGCTTACCGCGGGCTACGCCCGATTTCAGTCGATCGCATATCGAAACCAGGTTGAATGGAACCTCTGGTACGAGAATGGCTTCAGCACCAGCTGCTAATCCGACACATGCCGCAATATAACCGTTAGAGCGCCCCATCACTTCTATGACAAATATACGTTCGTGGCTATCTGCAGTGTCACGCACTTTATCGATGGCCTCAAGGGCAACATTCATGGCGGTATCGCAGCCAATAGTGTATTGCGTGCCACCAATATCATTATCAATGGTACCAGGAATACCAATAATAGGTACTCCGCATGTAGAGATCAGTTTTTCGGCGCCTCTAAATGAACCATCACCGCCGATGACAACGAGACCTTCAATTCCTTCTTCTGCGATGGCTTCTGCAGCCATGGCTTGACCAGCATCTGTCTTAAATCGTTCACTTCGAGCTGTTCGCAGTATGGTGCCGCCTCGGTTGATGATACCGCCAACCGAACTTAAGTTCATCGGAACCATATCACGATCTAGAAGCCCTTCGTAACCTCGGCGAATGCCGCACACTTCAAGTCCGTTTACGATAGCGCAGCGTACCACAGCACGCAGCGCGGTATTCATGCCTGAAGCGTCACCACCGCTAGTTAACACGCCGATTTTCTTCATGAGCATACTCCAAAACATCACCCATATGGGCAGATTGGTACACGGATGCCTAGTAGTTCTTTAATAGATATTGCCAAGCCCTACTGGGCATGATAGGAACAATATGTACTTTCCGATTAAGCCGTAGAGACATTTCTTCGATGGTAACATCATCTAGAAACTTGCCGTCGTGCCTTACAGTGACCTCAGGTATCAGAAGATCGCCTTGTAATCCGCTCTGCTGCACCTGCTCTATGATGTCGCTGCCTGTTAACAACCCCGCGATTGTCACCGAACCACCGAAGTAACGATTTATGATACCAAGGGCAGTGCAAGTGATGCCATCTACGTTTGATAACACAGATGCGAATTTGTCTATCACGTGTAATGGCATCATACCAGTGACTGCGATGAACTGAGCTGCTGGCTTTTCCCATTTTTCTGGGATTCGGCGTTTAAGATACGATAGATTATCTAGAAATGCACGCGTTGTGCCGACACCATCCTCGAGCTGAGGAAAACCACAGTAGTGCTTTCTCGATGGTGTACTGACCTTGGCTATGTAATACCATTCGTCTGATAAAAACACGAGACGACGGTCGGCAGTCACACTCAATCTGGTGTCTAGATCACGGTACCACGCCAAGATAGATGATGCATAAGCTTGATCTGCCACACGCAACACAGGCAATTTGTCGCGATATTTGGTGACACCTACAGGAACAATGGCTATTGATTGAACACCGCAATGCTGATCATCATTTGGGTGCAGGTTTACTAAATCGCGAATTGTGTTGTCGAGTTCTGCTCCATCATTCCAGTCAGGGCACAATACTATCTGGCAATGCAACTCGATGCCGGCATCAGACAAACGCTGCAGCAATGGCAATACGTCAAACGGCATCTTCCTGCCGAGCATTCGTGCTCGCAATTCTGGATTGGTAGTGTGGACTGAAATGTATAACGGCGACAACTTTTGGTCAATGATCCGCAGAATGTCTCGCTCAGTAATATTGGTCAGGGTTATATAGTTACCGTTCAGAAAACTCATACGGTAATCGTCGTCTTTGATATATAAGCTTAGGCGCATACCTTTAGGCATTTGCGTGACGAAGCAGAAGACACAGTTGTTGCAGCAGGTCTGCATTTTCACTACATCAGATTCAAAATCGACACCAAGATCCTCGTAACACTCTTTTTCGATTTCGAAGCTGCAGAGTTCGCCGCATACTATCGCTTCCAGCAAGATATCTTCTTCTGTAATTCGATACCGATAATCTAAAACATCTTCAATAGGTTGATTGTTAATCGACAGAAGCACATCACCAGGCAATAGCCCTAATTCAGCGGCGATACCATCTTCATCAACCCATCGGATCACAAGCCCATTACTCATTCCTGGCCTCTTGTATCTCTGCTCCAGTTAAGGTCACCACACGCTTAACGACATCTTCGATCAGCCAATCCGGTGTCGATGCTCCAGCAGTGATGCCAATGATGTTGATGTCGTCAAACCAACTAATCTCTATTTCGTCAGCCGTCTCAATATGATATGCAGGAATACCCACGGCTTGGCAAATATCCCTCAATCGCCGTGTATTTGCACTGTTTCGCCCACCAATCACCACAACAGCATCTACTTTCTTAGCAAGCTGAAGGGCGCTGTTCTGGCGTTCTTCTGTCGCATGGCATATCGTGTTGATGACGTGAATATCTGGACACACCTTTACTAAAGCTGCGACCACATCAGAGAAGATGCTGAGTTTTTGCGTGGTTTGCGCAAGCACGGCTATGTGTTTTAATGCGGGCAGCCCGTCTACCTCAGCAGCGCTAGATATGACAATCGCCGTACCGCCAGCATGCTCAATGGCTCCGACGGTTCCCATCACTTCGGTATGCCCGGGATCACCTACCAGTAAGATGGTATATCCATTCTGAACTTCCTTCACCGCCGACTTATGCAGTTTTGCTACATAAGGGCAGGTCACGCTGATAACTTGAAGGCCTTGCGCTGCGGCATCTATTTCAACTTGTGGGCTTACACCATGAGCGCTAAGCACCACCGTGCCATCTTGCACTTCCGATAACTCATGCGCAAGTTCAATACCCATCAATCGATGACGTTCCACCACTTGATGGTTGTGTATGATGGGGCCAAGCGTGGTTATTCGACCCTGCTGTGAGTTCCTGGCTTGTTCCACCATGTCCACAGCACGGCGAACACCAAAACAGAAGCCCATATGAGTAGCTAAGACAATTTGTTTATGCAATAAGGCTTTACTCTTCGGATGATTCGGCTTCAGCCGCTACGACTTGGAGGCCATACTGGAAGCTATCTACCAAAGCATGATAACTAGCCTCGATGATGTTTGTTGACACGCCGACGGTTGTCCATGTGCGGCCATATCCGATGCTGTCTACATTCACACGGACTTTAGCAGCCGTTGCATCGCTCATGTTGACGACACGAACTTTGAAGTCAGTTAGGCGCATTCCCTCAATGGCTGGGTAAAATAGGCTCAGTGCACTTCGAAGCGCATTATCGAGCGCGTGAACTGGACCATCTCCTTCAGCGACTGTATGCTTTATATCACCGTCAACACAGACCTTAACTGTTGCTTCGGTGATGACCTCACCTTCTGATCCTCGTTTTTCAACAGTCACCCGATATGCAACCGTGTCGAACATCTTCTTGTAGGAGCCCATCTGCTGCATAATCAACAGCTCAAAACTGGCTTCGGCACCTTCAAATGAGTATCCATCATTCTCAAGGTGTGCCACTTTGTTGATGACCTTCTTGACGATAGGGCTTCTCTTTTCCAGGTCAAGATGCATCTTTTGGGCTTGTTGTACAACCGTGGAACCGCCAGCTAACTCGCTGACCAGTATTCGCCTGGTATTACCTACTGCCTCTGGCTTGATGTGTTCATATGTCCTGCTGTTTTTGATAATCGCATCGACATGAACACCTGCCTTATGGGCAAAGGCACTTTTACCGACATACGGCTGCCGTGATTGATGCGGCATATTAACAACCTCATCGACGAATGTCGAAAGTGATGTTAAGTGGGTAAGACTGTCAGATTTCAAGCAGTCCATATCCATCTTGAGACGTATGGCAGGGATGATTGAGCATAGGTTCGCGTTACCAGTTCTTTCCCCTATGCCATTGATAGTACCTTGAACATGCGAACATCCGGCATTTATTGCAGAAAGACTATTAGCCACGGCACATTCGCTGTCATTGTGTGCATGGATACCAAGAGGAATGCTAACATGCTTCGATACATCATTAACTATTTGCATGATGCTGTGCGGCAGACATCCGCCGTTAGTTTCACACAATACTAGTCGTCTGGCGCCAGCCGATTCCGCAGCTTTGAGGCACTCGATAGCATACTGTGGGTTATCTTTGTATCCATCGAAAAAGTGCTCCGCGTCGAAGTTCACATCATCGCAGTATTTACGAAGAAACTCCACGGAGTCATAAATCAGCTCAAGATTTTGTTGCAAATCGATCTTGAGTGCTTTGAAGACATGGAGGTCCCAGCACTTACCGAAGATAGTAATAACTGGGGCCTCCGAAGCCACTAATTGCTGCAGGTTGTTGTCATCCTGAGCTTTCAGTGCAGGGCGCTTTGTACTTCCAAATGCTGCGATCTTTGCACTGCTCCACTGCATCAGTTTCGCTCGTTCAAAGAATTCTGTATCTTTAGGGTTCGATGCAGGCCAACCGCCTTCAATGAAATCTACACCAAACTCATCAAGCCTTCTAGCAATTCTTAGTTTGTCTTGTATCGATAAACTAATAAATTCGCCTTGTCCGCCATCACGTAAGGTTGTATCGTAGATTTCTACCCTTTTCAGCATTTGTCACTCCCAAATAATACTGGGGGCGATTATAAAGCCCCCTCGCCACGTTCGCCTGTTCGGATGCGGATAACTTCTTCCACATCAGAGATGAATATCTTGCCGTCGCCAATTTCACCGGTTCTTGCAGCTTCAAGAATTACATCGACTACATCATCAAGCCGAGAATCTGGAATAACTACTTCCATTTTCAGCTTGGGAAGGAAATTGACTGTGTAGGTGTTGCCCCGATATTTTTCGGTTCTTCCACGCTGTCGACCGTAACCACGCACATCGACTACTGTAAGGCCGGAAATACCAATCTCCTCGAGCGCTTCCTTCACTTCGTCCACCTTGATGGGGCGGATAATGCATTCAACTTTCTTCATCTGATTCTAGCCTCCTGGTTTAGTTATGCGTGACGGCCTCCAATAAGAGATCACCCATCTGGCGGCAACCCACCAGCTTATCCCCTTCATGGTAGATGTCACGCGTGCGATATCCTTGGTTAATGATAGAGCTCGCTGCTTGTTCAATCACCCGAGAAGCCTCAGGCATTTGCAAACTATATTCGAGCATCATTGCCGCCGACAGCACCGTGGCAAGCGGGTTTGCTAAGTCCTGACCAGCTATATCTGGAGCAGAACCGTGCACAGGCTCAAACAGACCAAAAGTTCCACTACCCATACTTGCAGAAGGTAGCAGTCCTAGACTGCCAGTGAGCATGGAAGCTTCATCGCTAAGAATGTCGCCGAACATATTTTCGGTCAGAACGACATCGAACTGTTGTGGGTTCCTTATTAGCTGCATCGCTGCGTTGTCTACCAACATGTGCTCAAGCTGCACATCAGGGTAGTTTTTAGCAACATCGCTAACGACTTCACGCCATAACCGACTAGTTTCCAGAACGTTTGCCTTATCAACCGAAGTCACCTTGAATTGGCGATTCCTTGCTGCAGCAAAAGCTGTATGAGCAATGCGTTCAATTTCCAGTTTTGTATAGGTGCAAGTATCAAATGCGGTATCACCGGCTTCATTACGTCCTTTGGGCTGACCAAAGTAGATACCACCGGTTAGTTCTCTTACTACTATTATATCTAGCTTACCAGATTTGCGCACGGCTTCTATAGGACTCTGCTGAGCCAAGCTAGGAAACACCACGGCTGGGCGAATATTCGCAAATAACCCCAGTGCTTTACGCAGTGGAAGCAACGCGCCAGCTTCTGGCCGAAGGTGTGCAGGCAGGGTATCCCACTGTGGTCCGCCCACTGCGCCAAAGAGCACAGCTTCGGATCGATGGCATACATCCAGTGTGGCTTGGGGCAGCGGATGTCCCGTTGCCTCATATGCGCAGCCGCCAACTAGAGCATGTTCAAATTCTAGCTCGAAACCAAACTTTGTTCCAACGCCGTTAAGAACACGAACGGCCTGTTCACAAATCTCTGTGCCGATACCATCACCAGGCAGTAATGCGATATGATGTTTAACCACTAATTGTTGCCTCCTGCTCCAAGCTTTGTGCGTACATAATTCACTAAGCCATCGGCAGCGATGATCGCACTGATGGTTGCAGGATATTTCGCGCTTTGGAATGTGAGCCCCTTGGTGATATTCTTAATGACGCCATTGGCAATATCTACACTAAGTTCATCGCCGCTTTCAGTAGCAGCAACTGCCTCAGGACAGACACATACAGGCAAGCCGATGTTAATTGCATTCCTAAAGAAGATACGTGCGAAAGTATTCGCGACTACACAACTAATTCCGCTTGCTTTGATGGAAATGGGCGCGTGCTCACGGCTGGATCCACATCCAAAGTTATCACCGCCAACCATGATATCGCCGGCTTTTACATTCTTTACGAACTCCGTGTCGATATCTTCCATGCAGTGTTTTGCGAGTTCCATGGGGTCTGGTGTATTTAGATACCGTGCTGGAATGATGACATCGGTATCGATATCATTACCAAACCGATGGACCTTACCTGTAAAGGTTGATGTGCTCATTATAAACTCCTTTACCCTACGACTTCTTCTGGATGTGCAATACGGCCCAGAATAGCTGATGCACCCGCGATACATGGGTTAGCTAGATAAACTTCAGAGGTGATATGACCCATACGCCCGCGGAAGTTGCGGTTGGTGGTGCTGACGCATCTTTCGTGTGGAGCCATTACACCACTGTGACCACCTAGACACGGTCCGCAGGTTGGTGTGCTGAATGCTCCACCGAAATTGATGATCTCCTCTACCAGTCCCTCTCTAATCGCCTGTTTGTATATCTCCTGTGTGCCC
>CAZFLA010000144.1:0-8911 GCA_964519405.1 uncultured bacterium | reverse complement strand
TCGCAAGCCTTTTTTCTGATAACCGCAAAGCTACTTAAGCAGTGGGCATTTGCACCTCGGGCAGACGTCTTTATCGATATCTATAAAGGACATACAGGCCGCACACATGATTTTGGCATCCTTGGATTTGTCATACTTTTCGTAGTAATAGAAGCCTTTGTGGTGCCTAACACGGTCACCCACGTTGTAGTAGCTGTATGGTCCTGGGAGATTCCGCCACTTGTGTTTGGCGACGCCACCCCGGTCTTTTCGCACCCTCATTTCGTAGACGACGCTGTAGCTGCTTGTGTTATTGTTGTCGCGCTCTTGCTGCCGGTAGGAATCTTTGTATTCCACAACGCCGTCCCAGCTATGATCGAACTTGTGTTTGAGGGTCTGCAGCAGCGCGATGACGATGAACATACCTCCGATGATGAAGCCGTAACGCAGCGCTTCTGCGCGTTCTAATTCTCCGCTGCGTTCACCATATATCGGGAAGCCGATGATGGCGATAACCGCCAGTATGCCTGCAAACAAGAACGACCATATGATGGATTTCTTCTGATACGCGGCGAAGGCTGGGTCATTGATGTTCTCGGAGTATCCGATGAGGCTGCTGCTTTGGGGGGTGTTCGGTTCGTTACCTATATCAGTCATTGATATCTCCCGCAAGTAAGTAGTTGGCGTTAGCCAATATTGGGATGTTTCATGGCCGAAGAAACGGCTGTTTTACGTGAATGTGGGTTGTTAGCCCACGGCTGGTGTCTGTGGGGTACCGACTGCCATAGATACCGATATGTGATGACTACGTGATGCGATACCCCAAGAATGTCGTTGGTAGGTTGATGGGTGATGTTAAGTTGCTATCATCACCGCGGTGTTGGAGGAGGCTATTTTAGCTTCTCGATCTCCTCTTCAACCTCTTCAGCGCCTTCATCGTAGAACTTTTGCTCGTCAGGTTCCAGTTCCTTCAGCAAGCGCAGGAACTCACCGGCGTGCACACGCTCTTCATCAGCGATGTCGGTTAATACATCAATCGCCAGCTTGTTGTCAGTCGATTCGGCGAGCTGCATGTAGAGTTGAATAGCTTCGTACTCAGCGGCGACCATAAAGCGGATGGCCCGCACGAGTTCCGCATGGGTGCATTTCTTTCCTGCGGCGCTGCCGGCGAACGGGTTACCAAATTCAGGCATGACTTACTCCTTTAGGTATCGGGTTGTTTTGATTATACCCAAAAGACGGTTGGTATCAGCTTAAGATGACGCTGAGTGAGCGGTTTGTCGGATGACCATATTCGTCGCATGTACCGGCTACATCCGGCTGTTCAATGACGATTCGCTGCTTATGCGCTTTCAACAGCGGGATGATACGAGCGGGAAGCACCTTGTTCATGGGCAGCACAAGCTGACGGTACCGCGAGATCGAACGGGGATTATCCAGCAGGTAAGTGTCGGTTATGACGTCGACAATCTGCTTGCCTTCCTCGCTGATGCGCGCGTGCGCCGGGATGTAGGTGGCCTGGGCACTGGTGTATTGGCCGATGAGGTCCCAGGTAGACATGAGTATGGCGACTGATGGCTGGATTTTGGGCAGAGGGGCATCCTTTTGTTGGGCGAGAGTCTTCAGAAACGGCCACTTATCGGTTTCGGCCATGGTTTCGATGGGCACCCAGTTGCTCGTGTAGACGGCGCGGCCGCCGCGCTGCCAGGTGAGCTGCCCCTGTCTCAGCCGCTGCTCATCTGTGCCCCCAAAGGTGGGACCGTCTATTTCGTTGCTTAGCTGCTTGTTGGGCAGGGTGGCCCGCATCATATCCATTGTGAAAGCGGTTGGGTAGGTATGCGCATCGGCTACCAGCAGCCAATCGGCTTTTCGCATCAGCGTGTGGATGTTCAGCATGCGCCGGAGCGGGGTGTCCCAAAGGCAGCCCACCTGAAGTCCAAACTTCATGCGTTTGCTGGCTTTGTGGATGGCATCTCCCACGGCATCAAACAGCTTTTGCAGTTGAGCCTCGAAAAACAGATACTTGTCTGTGGGGTGGCTGTTGCCTAGCTGAACGTCATCCCAACTGGTGAAGCTGCTGCTCCATGTGCGGTTGAGGGCACTCAGGCTGAGGTATCGTGTGCGTATCCAGCGAGCGAACGCCGCTTTGGCACTGGAGGAATGATCGAGGTCATCGGCGGAAAAATATTCGGCTTCCGCCGTAGGGGTGAAGCTAAAGGGCAGACATATCATGGGGTTGCTGCGGATACCGCGCGACTTTAGGTAACCCTCTAGGTGGGTGGTGAACGCGCCTGCAAAGCGCACCATCTTCTGGAAAACCAGCGGATGCGTGATGGAGGCGATCGGCCCATTGGAGTGCGTGTAGACGCTGCCATCGGGCTTACACATCAGCATGTCATCGGTTAGCCAGTATGGCCTTTGAGGCTCACCGGATGCTTTGCGGATGAGCGTGCAGTTGATGCGCGGCCAGATGGTATATCCGCGTGCGATGGCCACATCCATCTGCGCATCGAGCACCTCAAAGTCGTAGCTGCCGTCGGTGCGTTCGTATGACCAAGAGCTGTCCATATTCGCACTGTTGAACCCAATCCCATCGCACAAATCGAACCAGCGCGTGTAAGTTTCGGGATCATCATAAATCCGCCACATGTTGTAGATGCTGTTGACATAGTATCTGCGCTGTGATTCGCGGTCGACAGCCGCCGATGATAGGTTAGGAACAGCCTTCATGTTTGATCTCCTTGGCTTCGCAAGCCCGATTAACGATGCAGCGTGAACTTATAGTGACCCGATGATATGCTGAGCATGCGTTGGTTGCTGTTATACGGCTTAACCGAACCTGCCCATTTACATCCGCTTTCTGTGATACTCTTGACGTAAAGGCTAGGCACGATGAGGTCGGCTTTGGTATCGCAGGGTACCTCAGCCTCTATGGTTAGCTGGCTGCCGCTGAGGCTCCAGCTTAAACGCAGCCATCCGCGAGGTGTGGCTAAACGGCCAGAGGCGTTTGGCACAGCGGCCGTCGGCTGCGGCATCAGCAGAACATGCCGATATGCCGGCGAATCGGCTTGAGGCTGTATGCCCACCACATATCGCACGATCCACTCGTAAACGGCGCCGAAAGCGGGGTGACAGAACGAGTTCATGCCAGGATCGTTAGGACCAACCCCTTTTTGGTAGCCATCCCAGCGTTCCCAGATGGTATGGTGGCCCAGATCCATCATGTATCCCCAACTTGGCGGACGATGATCGGTGGCTTTACTGAGTGCCGCTTCGTGTTGGCTGAATCGGCTGAGTGTCATCAGCAGCTGCGGCGTGGTATGAAAGCCGGTGCTGAAGCGCCCATTATACCGGCCCAACGCATCATTGAGCTTGGGCAGCAGCGCACGAGATTGGGCTTCGTCGGTGATGCCAAACCCAATCGCCATGGATATCTCGCCCTGCGTGTTGGATGCCAAGCCGTTGGCACCGAGCCATCTCTTGGCAAACGCCGCTTTGATTTTGTCTGCCAACGCGCTGTATTTGGCGCGAGCGGATTGGTTGCCGCAGACGGCTGCCATTTGCGAGATGATACGGGTGCTTCGATACCACATGATGGTGCCGAATATATCAATAGGTATACGCCCTTCGCCTTGAGGGTAACCTGGAATGCGGCTGATGGTGTCGCCATTCAGCCAGTCGCCGATATCGGGACCATTTGCATTGACCCATAAACCATCGGGATTGCGGCTGCTTATCCATTCGCTGTATTTTATGGCGCAGCGGAGAGCCTCTTTTAGCGGACGCGGGTCACCGCTCATCAAGTAGTTATGCCATGGGATTACCACCAAGGCATCGTTCCAGCCGGGGCAGACCTCCGGCACGGTGGTCATGGCGCCCACACTTGGGGCGATCCATTGCGTGGTGCCCTCCGCGGTTTGACCATCGAACCAGTCGTGGCTGACTTTTTGGTAGAACGCGGTGGCATCCAGAGCCATCATAGCGGACATCGACATAGCCATGGAATCACCGCCGTATCCCATGCGCTCATCGCGCTGGGGGCAGTCGGTGGCCACGCTGGTCATGTTATTTCGCTGTGTGCGGACGGCGGCGTCGACGATCCAGTTTAGCGTGGGGTCTGGAGTCCTAATTTCAGCCATGACCGGGCTGCTGGAGCAGAACTCCATGCGGCATATCTGCTGGGGCGTTGGTGCAGCCGCTAAACCGGATATCTCCACATACCGAAAACACCGGTAGGTGAACTTCGGCATAAAGTGGAAGGGCTTGCTGTCCGCTGGTATATACCGATCGATGCACTGCGCGCTGCGGAGGTTCGCGGTATAGAGCTGACCAGCTTCGTCGAGGATCTCCGCGTGGTGAAGTTCCACAGCCGTGCCCGCCTTACCGACACCGGTTAAGTAGCACACACCTGTTACATCTTTACCGAAATCCACACGATATCGGCCGTTGGGCAATGGGGTGATGCTTACTGGAAGGGCCTTATTGTATACCTTCATGGGCTGATGCATCTGTGGCTGCAGGTAGACATCATCAAGGGGTTTCGCGACGGCTGCGCTCCATTTCGGAATGCCGATGGTGGCGTCGTGGGTTTCACCATCATACAGGTTTTCCGCACGGATGGGGCTGTCCAGCGAGCTTTGCCAGGAGCTATCCGTGGCGATGGTGATGCGCTTTCCGCCCGGCATATCAAGCTCCAGCTGAGCCAGCAGCCAGGGGCTTTCGCCCCAAAATGCCCGCAGTCCTGTCCAGCCGAACCGTCCGCACCACCAGCCCGAACCGAGTTGAGCCATCAGTTCCGTTGGGCCTTTGCCCAGCATATCGGTGACATCGTAGCTTTGAACCAGCAGCCGCTTTTCATACTGTGTCCATTCCGGGGCAAGCACCTGGTCGCCCACGCGTTTACCGTTAATCATGCATTCATACAGGCCGCGCGCCGTAACGCGCAGAATGGCACGCAGCGGTTTGACGGGTATGCTGAACTGCTTGCGCAGCAGCGGCGCGGAATTTGGCGTGTTGGCAGCGTTGTTGCTTTTGGAGCTGGTGGTCTGCCCATCCGTGAGCGCCTCGGTATTCCATGTAGACGCTGGGTAGCTTTCGGATGCCGTGCACTTTAGGCCACTGGTCACCGGCTTGTTATTGTTAAGGGGTTGGATCTCGGCTAATGTGCAGGCATAACCGTCCATGCTGGGGTGTTTCGGGCGCTTTGTGATTGTTAAACGCAGCCAGGCCATTTTCTGCACTGGCCATTGGTAATGTACGAAGCCGCTGCCTGGGTTTGGCACATCATTGGCGGTGGCATCGATCAGTGTGGTTGGGTTTGATCCATCAGGGCGGGCACTGCACTCCAGTTTATACCGCAGCGGGAATAGAAATCCGGGTATATCCTGTATATAGTCGAATGGCTTGGTGGGATATAACGACAAGCCATCCACCATCTGGGGTGTATCCCACTGCAGCGTGATGGTGCAGGGCGTGTCTTCGCTGCCGAACTGACTGTGCCATCCATTAACTGCTTTATACGATACGAGGTTTGCCAACTGAGGATGGGTAATCCATTTCGCGCTCCAATCCGATTTGGCTAGCAGACCGATGCCAAACTGCGCCGATGCGCTCCAAGCACTCCACTTACCCTTTTCGTCGCGAACCCGAACCCGCCAATAGCACAACTGACGGCTTTTTAGCGGTTTACCTGCGTAAATCAACCATGGATCACCATATGGCAGGTTTTTGGCACCGCTGTCCCACAGGTCGGGTTTACCCGACTGCAGCAGCTTTAAGCTGGATGCTGCCTGCAGTTGTGCGCTGATGCTGCGCTGCCCTTGCCGCGGGGCCATACTCCACCAACTCAGCATAGGTGTGGGGTTATCAATAGCCACCGGGTTCTCTAGGTGCTCGCAGCGCATATGGTGTATCATGGTTTACCTCAAACAGTCGAATGTATGTTTGAGTAGATATTCACCATGAACATGCAAAACTCATGCTTTTAGGGTGGAAATTGTTGAATTGCTGTCATTAAGTGAACAGGAGTGGATGCAATTAAACGCTGATGGATGCAAATGAACGCGAATGAACGCGAATGAACGCGGATGGCAGGGGGCATTGGCGGGTATGCAGGTGCAGTATGTTGAGCGGGCAGATTGGTCCGATTGGTCGGATCGGTCGGATCCGTCAGATTTGTTCGAGCATAAACCTAAATAACCGGCGCGGGTGCCCGCGCCGGTTATTTAGGCGGTTGTGTTTACTTCGCAGCAGTGTTCTGCACGGCGGCGGTGATGCTGAGTTTAGGTTGTTTAGCATCGAACTGCGCGTTGACGCCCGGCAGGTTGTTCAGCGACTGCCAAGGCAGGTAGAGCACGCCCTCGCGATCGAGCACTTTAGTGTCAAGAGCAAATTGCTTGCCGTTGAGACTGAAGGCTTTTGCGCCCGCTTTCGCGGCTACAGTGTGGCCTTTGGCGAGGGACTGCAGCGTGGGCATGGCGATATAGGTGGTGTTCTTCACAGCGACCAATGGGAAGCCAAGTTTCGCCTCTTTGGCGTTCAAACTGACTTGAATAGCAGGACAGCGACTTATCGGTTTGTTTGTTTTAACACCCATCGACGCATGGGAGGCTGCGTAGAAGTCTTGTATGACACTTACAGCATCACCAGTCGTGGCATTGATTCTAATACATATTGTACATAGGCCGTGGGTCATACCTTTGTTCGCGTTATTGATCACCGTATTTGGTTCATCACTTGGTTCATAGGAAAAGTCATAGGCGATGAAAGAGCTGTTCGTATCATCGGTACATAACGTTGGTCTAGCCCACTCCGGGTGTGTTTCGTAGTAGTATGGCCATGACACAGCCTCACCTTTACCATTATCGTATATGGAATTGGCTGCAATAGTCTTGCTGATATTTCGGGCTTCTGCCTCTGAAATGTTAATACGTGGTGATGGTGAGTTATTTGGTTTGTTAAGGGCTACAAAACCGGTGAGGACGCCGTTATTGCGATTCATCGCCATCGTGACGCGGGGATCGATGACGCCATCTGGACGTTTGTAATAATAACGTCCATCGGATATTTGGACCATCTTGTCCCTTGGCAAGTCTGGTCGCAGATTCCAGATAAAATCCTCATTTACTAGCGATGAGTAGTCAGTTTTGTTCTCTGGAGTTCCACTGTTCCAGAAAGCACTAACTAAGTTGCCGTTGTCATCTATCTGAAGGTAGATATCTGACTTCGGATAAGCTACTCCGAACTTATAATAGGTGTTTTCACGTGCCTTTACTTCGGGCACTTCATTTTGTGGTATCCATGAATAACGGCTCTGAAGATCAGCGGCGATGGTGTTTTGATCGGGTGCTGCGGCACAGGCCAGTGTCATGCACATGAACACGGCTGCTAGTGGTAGTAAAGACTTCATAGTGATCCTCCTGTTAAAGACACGGATAAAGATGCGTGCTGATCACGCAACTCATCATGATGCTGCGCCTCGAATTATTGTTCATAACCTAAGGTCATGGACATCTGTTCGGTGGTGACACTGAGCTTAGCTAGCTTGGAATCGAACTGCGCGTTGATGCCAGGGAGGTTGTTCAGCACCTTGCAAGGCAGGTAGAGCACGCCCTTGCGGTCGATCACCTTGGCATCAAGTGCTAGTTTTTTACCATCGAGGCTGAAGGTTTTGTCACCGACTTTAGCGGCTACAATGTAGCCTTTGGCAAGTGACTGCAGCGTGGGCATGGCGATGTATATGCGATTGGCGACGGTCACGAAGGGGTATGCACAATCCAGCTTTTTGCCATTGATGTTTGCATCTACAGTCGATATTACCGGCAGAGGCTTTTGAGTCACGACCCCATTGTCTCCATCCGCACGCGGCAGCAACAGGTCGCACTCATTGATGTCGCCTGTAGTGCCGTTTACCGTGATATCCAATATTGGCAGTTTACCCTCGTGGTTTTGGGTGTATTCATTAATGTTGTTGATGGGTGTGCTGCTTAAGTAATAGCTGAACCGATACTGGATAGAGGCTACGCCGGCATTGTCCGCATAGACGGTTGCTGCTGTGGAATTGTTGGGGGCAGGATATTGGTATGCCCATGTATACCTGGTATCACGGGGCTGGACTACCCAGTTTTCAGCGATATGTTTGGCGGTTGCCGCAGCTTGTGCCTCTGTGATGTTCAGCGGCGGTATCTGGCTGTCATTGATATTTGACCTGGCCACGAAACCCTGTATTATGTCGTTACTCTTCATGATGGTCATGTTCACACGGTTGTCCAACAACCCGTCTGGCCGTTTCATCACATATCGGCCAGGATATATCATCACCATATTCTGCCGGTTGATATCTGGCCTCAAAGCCCACAACGCATCATCGGTGAGGGCGATGGCGTCATCCCCGGGATGTTTTGGCTGCTGTGTGATACAGGTGATGATGCCGTTTTTATCGTAACGCAGTGTGACATCTTGCTTGGTAAACACAGCGATGTAGTCGCGCGTCGCCTGCTGCATGATAATGGTAGGTTTTTCGGCTTTATACAAAGCTGCGAACTGGTTCTGGATGGCTGCTTCAATCTGGTTTTGGTCAACATCGGCGGAACAGACGAAGGGCAGGCAGACGAGTGCTGCTGCTGCAGGGATCAAACATTTCATGGTTGGCTCCTCACGTTGCTGCTGGCAACTTGCGCTACAGATCACACCGATGATGCGGTGATGCTAGCATTGTTTACGAGTGGTGGAAATGTCACGTTATTTGCGGTCTAGCTGTGAAATAGCCTTCGTTTCATCACGTCGTTTTTAATGTGACGAATAGGCAGCGGGTAAAGTTACGCAGTTATGGCGATTATCTACAGTATTTTGGTTATGAGCTTACAGGCCCGCAGAAGAACGCAGATGAATACAAATGAACGCGAATGAACGCGGATGGTAGGGTGCAAAGGCG